>CBFDBN010000511.1:0-3243 GCA_965603055.1 uncultured bacterium
GATCCAGCATCGGTAGAGTAAAAAATAGACCCTTCACTTCCGACAACTACAACTGTATCTTCCCAGGCAATCATTCGATTGGTGGAATAGCTCAACTCTTTTGCTCGATTTATTGGATTCATACGCGTTGGCAAGTCATTTTTCTGACTCCAAACTGGCAGATGTCCGTTAAATTCCCAGACCGATTTATCAGCCAGCAGGTAACCATGATTTTGGTTTACAACGACGATCTGTTCGAGAAAATCATTGAAATCAAACTGCTTCACGATTTCCCAATCCTGGGCTGCTGTAGGATAAGCAAAACTCAATACCAGCAACAACGCGACTACTACGGTTGTACCTTTTTTGAACATTACGTCCTCCTAATTTGAATTAAAATTAATTGGATTAATTTCTTTGCGATAACTCGATTAATATAAGTACGCTTTCACGATCCAAATTACCTGAATCAGGGCAGTGTTTTTCATATACGCTTGAAACATCAATTTGAACATGGTTTAATCGAATTCCAGCCCCCAGGCTTAGTTGTGTAAATCGAACTGGATCAAAACTGAGATGATATTCAGCTATTGTTTCACCAAAGGCTCCACCGAATCGTAGCACAAAATTTGAAGTAATCGTCAGCTCGCCTCCACTTTTTACCAGGTTGACGTTGTTTTCTCGCTTCCATTTGTAGTTTTGATAGTAGTTATGTTTCTCCTCGTTAAAATTGGTGGTATGATACTCCAATCCGAGTTTTAACGGAAAGTCAGATTGCTGGTATGCAATGCCGATTCCATACCGTGTCCAGCCGCCTTTCATTTCTTCGAATAAAGTCTGGAAACGAGGTGTGCGTGCCCAGGAATCCCACGATTGCCATCCCAATGATATGCCAAAATTTATTGGAAAACTGGCTGGGTTTATCCGACAGGTAGATTCTATCCAGGGACCCTGTTTTTGCCAGCTACCATAATCATCAATATCGCGCTGCCCGGCCGAACTGCCTTCATCTATCTTTTTGCTTTCAAGATGATATCCTCCCTTGCCTGCCAGCGTTACCCCGGAAGCTATTTGATAAACAAGGTTTCCATCAAGAGTGTATCCTTCCCCTCTTGTCGTCCGATTGTAGGTAGTAATTTTATCATTCTTCACCAGTAAGCTGTCGCCAAAAAACTTGTAAATTATGGGATAATCCAATAGAAAAAATTTATTGGCATTAATCCGATATTGAACTGAAAAGGGACGAAAAGCTAATCCCAACGAAAGATCGCGATGAGGGGTGAGGTGAGTTCCGATTACCCCATGGATCATTCGTCCATCAACTTTGGCTTTTGTTGGCTCCCGCTTTAATCCATCCTGCAATTGATATTCAATCTTTCCGCCGAAAGCTGCCCATGAAGTGATCTGCTGACTGTATTCAAATCCAAGTATTGGGCCATAGTAGTCATAAGTTCCGGTAGTTGTATCGATTGGTGTAAAAATATCATGATAGGGTTGGTACTCCAGCGCTCGATAAACGTCCTGCAATTCTTCTGTGTAGTAGCGAATAAATCCTCGAAATGCTGCCCCGGTTCCAATCGGTTTAACGCCTTCCGCCTGAAGATGAAGCTGGGATTGGCTTTTTGGATCGAGTGGACGATGGAAATCACCGCGAGTATGATTCCACCAGCTTCGAGCTGACATCCACATCGCCTTTTGATCTTGTGCCAGTGCAGCGGGATTGCCACCAAAGTCATACCCATTGAGATCGTTATCCATATCAAAAAAAACCAGGTCACACGATCCCATTGATATTAGCCTGGGATTGATTTGTTGAGGGAATCCGGGTACAATCGCGACTACGAACAGAGAGAGTGGGATTAATAATAGTTTTTGTTTTAACATGGTCTTTTCTGTTTTATCGTAAATAATATTTTTTGTTCGATGTGGGGCGTAGGGAGTGGAGCGTAGGGCGCAAAAAATCGCCCTACGCCTTACACTTTACGCCCCACGTCTTCCGAATTCAGGATATCATGCTGAAAACAGAATCAATACCCCGGTGTCGGCTGATCCAGAATCATAAAATCAACCGTACTATTATTTGTGTCAAACCCGGGTCGGATCCGTTGGATAGACATGCCGCTGTATACTGTCATCACTCTATCGGATTCCACACCAGCCGCGCCCCTGTCTATTCGGTCATCAAGACGGAGAATGGCGTCTTTATTGCTGCGATATTCCACCCCGTCGATGATTGTTTCGATGTCAATACCATCCCAGTATTCGCTGTCTTCACCTGACGCTAAAAGAATGATGTCTAACCACACGCCCATTAGAAAATCATCTGTTTCTGCTTCGCCATGCTCACCGGTAATAATGTTTTCATAGTCAGGAATTGTTGTATTATTTGGATCACGAAAAAAATAAGGATTATAAAATTCATAGTCCGCATTAGAAAGATCAATACTTTTCGGGATATTATCACGATGGTCAATTGCATCGCTGGCAACAACCGCAAACTCTCCCTGGTGCAGAGGGTACTCTTTTCCGATACCTGGCTCGCCAGGCAGTTGAAAAGCATAGACGAAACAGCGATGTTCGATTCCATCAGAGGTATCGAAATGTAAGTAATCGAGATCACCGTCTGCATCAATATCCTGCCCGGCTAAAACATACCCACCGCAACGAATGATGATCGTACCATCAAGATAGACCGTATTCTCACTGCAATTGTATAATTCAATAAACTGGTCGTAAAAGTAGAACTCATTGTTGACCGGACCAGCATAATAGATTTCGTTGATTTTAAGCCCGGCTGTGTTCAGATGCACAGAAACTATAACCGAGCTTTCCTTTCCAGAGACAACGGACACCTTTTCACTTCCCAGTTTAATGATTGACTCATCCACCTGTCTGTAAGCCGATACTGTATAATCAGATGATGCGATGTCCACAAAAGTGACCATTCCTGAACTATCAGTAATTTGAATTTCGCTCTTTTCTCCTAAAAGCGAAATCAATTGGACTAATGCTTCGGGCACCGGTGTCATTAAATTATCGACAACCTGAACTATAAGCACGCCCTTGCCTTCAGGTTGCATCGGTTGTTTTTGCCCACAGGAAGTGAGCAAAAGTGTTACCAGGATTAAAAAGAAAATCTTTGCTTTCATAGTCCACCTCCTTAAAAATCAAACCTGGTTGAAAACTCAAGTCCCCAGAAAATTGCATTATTTCTCGACCAATATACTTTTCTCCCCCAGGAGTCGGTCTCCGGGTAATACTGGC
>CBFDBN010000512.1:0-3230 GCA_965603055.1 uncultured bacterium
TTTTTTAATACAACAAATCTTTAAAATCATACCCTCTTTTCAAAAGAAACTCCCGATTCTCTCTAATCAATTTCAAGATCGCCTCCGAAGCAATCGCCTTGGTAATGCCATAATTGATACTTTTCTTATTATCCACATAAATCTTCCCATCGTAAGGAACGGTTTCATCATAATTCTTATTTCTATCTGGAACCAATACCGTTTCGGTCTCTGCTGCTGCCGAAGTCGTTATACCTACAACTTCAAAATTGGGCACACCATCCCTTACCGCTAACAATATTCCGCCACTTAATCCTCGATTAAATAAAGCATCAATAAAAAAGGCGCCTCTATTATCCCGATCCGGCTGGCTGACAATTCCCCGGGTAATGACTTTATGACCCATCGGGTAACCGATCAAATAGACAAACGATCCCCATTCCAGCTCTTTTGCTTTTCCAAAATTATATTTTAACACCGGGATTTGTGCAAATGTTGAGCTTTTTAATTCCTTGCCCAAAATTGCAATATCATTTTCATCATCGGTCAAAAGAATATCGAACACACCATCTTCTGGCATGCCATAGACCAGGATTACCTGCTTTTGCTTAACTGAAATGGTTTGAACGTATTTTTTGTTTGGATTATCTTCAAAGCTAAAATAGTTCAGGATTGTATCCGGCTTGGTCACAACATGCCAACAGGTTAAAATGGCAATGCGATTCGCCTGATAATAGATAACCGTAGCCGTACCTGACACGGTACTTTTCAATTCAACCAAAGCATCGGCTGTGGCTAATAATTTTTTATTAATATCTTTTGGGGTGATTCTTCTCTCCGGTGCAAAGTAGTAATTTTTATAATAGCTATTGCAAAAGACTTTTGTCACAGCTTCGCTAATTTCAAGTAATTCTTTTGAGCAGTTTTTGTAAGGAAATTCAGAATCGTACCGGCCATCGCTGAGCGTGGGATAGGCGACCCGGTAGATTTTTTTGCTGCAGGAGATTAATGTGATAATTAAAATTAGAGAAAGGGCAAGTTTATTTGTTATTTTCATTTACGTCGCCTTTCTTTTTAATTGTCAATTGTGAATTGTAAATTATTAATTGTCAATTCTTAATCCCACAACGCGTCCCGTAATCCAGAAGTTCTCTCGATACACCGGGAAACGGCAGTTTTGAAGATTTGTTCTGTTCCCCAGACTGCAACTTTTTCCCGGGCACGGGTAATTCCAGTGTAAATCAACTCACGCGTTAAAACCGGGGAATCCCTATCAGTGAGGAGCAGCAATACATGATCAAATTCGGATCCCTGGCTTTTATGAACTGTCATAGCGAAAACTGTCTCGTGAGCCGGCAGCCGCAAGGGATGAAATTTTCGGATAATGTTATCAGCGCCGATAAAGAATACCCGAATGTCATTGTTGGATTCGCTGTCCCTCAGTGCAATTCCGACATCTCCGTTGAATAGATTGAGCTGGTAGTCATTACGGGTAATCATGATCGGGCGACCGGGGTACCAGGTTTGTTGGGGATTGATTAATCTCTCCGCCTTTAAAATATTCTCCACAATCATATTCACTGTTTTCACGCCAAAAGGTCCTTCTCTTAAAGCGCACAGGATTCTAAATCGGTCGAAGTTATGAAAGGTGCTGATTGGATCTTGGGATTTTAGATATGATTTGAATCCTTCAATAATTTCGTTTCGCATGGTAGGTGCCAACCGATTGACCGGGGGCAGGTGAATCCAATTGGCATCAGTATAGTTACCATGCTGCAAAAATTGTAATGCCTGCTCTCCATCACCACGGTTCACTGCCTGGCTGACCGCGCCGATACCACTGTCTTTACCAAATCGGTAGCTCTTGTTCAATTGAACAATACAATCTTGAATTTGATTGTCTGGTTGCTCTTCATTCGGATGGTCCAACTGAATTGCTGTGATGGCTTCAATCTGCTGCAAGAGCTGTAAGGAATATCCGTGCGGATTACCGGTATCGCAAATATCTCCCAGCACCGCGCCAGCTTCAACTGAAGCCAGTTGATCTTTATCGCCCACCAGGATCAATCGACACTTCGGCTGTAGCGCCTGAACCAATTTTGACATCAAAGCCAGGTCAACCATCGAGGCTTCGTCCACGATCATCACATCAACCCGGAGCGGATTTTTAGCGTTATATCGAAAATAAGGAGAACCCGGGATAGTGCCCAGTAAACGATGAAGCGTAGCCGTCTCTTCCGGAATCAACTCCTTGATATGCTTCGAGCAATTCAAGCTGGATTTGGTGGTTTTAATCGCTTCTTGCAATCGTGCGGCTGCTTTACCGGTTGGTGATGCCAGTGCGATGCGAAGGGGATTTGATTGATTCTGTTCCTGCAAAAACGCCATGATTTTAGCGATGGTCGTGGTCTTTCCAGTACCCGGTCCGCCAGAGATGACACAAAATATTTTACCCAGTGCGATAAAAGCAGCGATCCTTTGCCAATCAATTTCATTATCATTGGTGGGAGGAAAATATTGATCTAAACTTTTTTTAACAGCTTCAATATCAACCGTTTTTTCATCATGATGAGATCGATCTTTGATCAGAATTGCCAGTTTTTCTTGATATTCCCAATACCGAAATAAATAAAGTTTTGAATTTTCATCGAGAATAAGCGGTTTAAATTCTCCGGGTTTTCCAATGACAGGGCTATCCCGCAGTTGTTCAAGCCAGCCTGCCAGAGATGGACATAACAGTGAACGACCTTCCCCTTCGGCGAATAGATGTTTTCCAGCGACATTGTTCAGATCTAAACAGATATGTCCCAACCGATTGAAATGGCTCACCAACGCTGCTGCAAGATAAATCTCAGCAATTTCCCTTCCATCTAATCGCTGCATGAATTCAGCAAAATGAAGGTCCAGGTTGGAGAATAATTCGCCTGTCTGTATGGTTGATTTGATTTGTTTTGTCATTTTATTGGTAATTCGGTAATTCGGTAACTGGGTAATTTGGTAATTGGGAAATAGGGTAACCGGGCAATTGGGTAAATGGGTAATGGTAATTTGTGGATTGACTTATAAATCCAGCCTGGACAAGCCAGAGCCAAAAAGAAAAGAATAGAACGCGGATTTAACTGATCGAACGGATTTGAACGGAAAAAAATTATAATTGAAATATCCGTTCTAATCCGTTCAATCCGTTCGATCCGTGTTCTATAAAATCGTTATCTCTTGGGCAAGGGCTTTAGATTTAGGGACTAATTACC
>CBFDBN010000513.1:0-3227 GCA_965603055.1 uncultured bacterium
GTATCGGGCACTTCCTGTGCAATACGATCCACAACTTCACGCCAGAATTCATTGGGAAAAACTTCATCAAATTGGGATCGGGTCAAACCATGTTCGGCACGGGTTGGTATGTCCCCCCCGGTGCCCGGCTCGGGAAACCACAGCCGCTGGTAATGTTTTTTCGCCAGCGTCATGGCTGCGTCAAAACGAATGATTGGTGTGCGCCGAGCGACGTAGAGAATGGTTTGAATAACGGCTTCTCGCACTTCAGGCTTCAAATAATTCAATTGCGCCGTATCGTTCCAGGGCATACTGGTACCGTCATTGCCGTGGTAAATGTATTTTGCATCGCCAGTCCAGAAATCAACTCGCTTAAAAACCACGGCAGCATCGGATCGGCTGTAATAGTGATCCTCGATATAAATTCCCACTCGCTGATCTTCGGAAAGATTTTGCCCATTAAACGAGTAGGAGGGAAAGGGACTGTAATCGAGAGAAACAAACCAGTCAGGATGTTCCATCATCCATTTTGAATTGATGCCGGTATGATTGGGCACCATGTCGCTGGCAAGCCGAATTCCCCGCTGCCAGCAGCGATCTTTTAAATTAAAAAAAGCCTCATCACCGCCAAGCTCGGAAGCAATTACGTAATCATGCAGCGAATAGGCTGATGCTTCTGCCTCGGGATTGCCGCAAAGCTGTTTTATTCGCTGGGATGCCTTGCTACGTTCCCAGATACCGATCAGCCACAGCCCGGTAAATCCCCATCTTGTCAGTTGATCCAGCTCTTCATCCGGGATCTGATCCAGTTGAGTGATCGAACGTTGATATTTTTTGGAGAGTTGATCCAGCCAGACCAGGGCGCTTTTGGCAATCAGCACCAATCGAGGCATCCAATCTTTATCAGTGCTGAACCGTTCCGGTTCCTCTTCAATCCCTCTGAAGTCATAAACTTGCGATGGACCGGGCCCAAAGGCAAACCGCATCTTTTCTTCTTCTTTGATAAAATCCAGGCTGCTCAACAGGCGATAAAGATATTTTCCCAGCAAGATTCCCCATTTATCCAGCATGTATTGCAGTTGTCCTGAAAGCGAATTCGGTACGGAGATGGCAGGACTGCGCAGCATGTCAACCAGGTTTTGATTTTCAGGCCCGAAAGCAGGTTGATTGTCAAAGAATTCTATTAATCCATCAGCGAGTTTCAAATAAATGGTCTGTTGTTGTAACTTTTCATCATTGAATAATTCTGAAAAAGGCGAGAAAGCCGGGTTCAGATTTGCCAGCCAGAGCAGAATCATTTCTTCCAGCACAATCTGGAGATTGGGAGTTCCATTGGTCTCGCCTTTGAGATAATCATCGAGATCAATTTTTCGCTGGTAAATCGCGACTGGTGGGAACTGTTCAGCAAACCGTCGCAGCAATTTCTCGATTTCTGATCTGCCAAATTTGTCGTTCAGCCATTGCAATGCCTGTTTCATCACCTCGGGATTTGCCTGTTGTCGATAAATGTCAACCACATAATGCAATATCTCATCAATCAATCCCATGGCATTGATCTGGCCGGCACGAACGGCCTGCTCAGGAAAATTGATCAAATCCCGTTTGTCATTCATCTTTTGAGCAAAACGTCGTACCGCGTGGAAGTTAGCGAAGATGACATTCCCTGCTAATGAAAAGAGTGATTCATCGAATTGGTATTTATCCCGGGCATCACGTGAGATGTGAAATTCTTTTGGGGCAGAGAATCGGATTGATGATAATCTGTTTTTGTTTTCTAAGTTTTCTAATTTTATCTTTAAAATCATTTAAGCTATTTCTCTCTCTGGTTTTATGTTTCTAAGAAATCGTGAAATCGGAGTGCATCGCCTTTATGCGATGTCCCGATGTATCGGGACAATCCATAAGGGGATTGCACTCCGGTTTAACTATTAAAAGAATGTAAGATATTCCAACAAAAATGTCAATAAAAAGTTTATGAGAATAAGAAATATGTTGATTAAATCTCAAATTTTTCTTAAAATTAAGAAACCTTTTCCTGGTTTAAGATGTCTTAATGAATAGAATTGTCCATCAGAAAATCACTGCCATGCCAAAAAGATTGATCAATAGGAGTTGTTATTCATGAAAAAACGTCTGATGATTTTTTTACTTTTCAGTTTCACTTTTTTTCCATTCTCATTTGCTCAAAAATATTCAATTGAAGACCGCCCCGAAGTCCTTGCTAATCTTCAAGTTATCGAAACCTGGATCGAATCACAAATCGAATATAACAACCTGCCCGGTTTATCGGTGGCAATCGTTTACGACCAGGATCTGATCTGGCAAAAAGGCTTTGGCTATGCAGATGTTGAAAAGAAAATTCCCATGACGCCGCAAACAATTTTTCGGATTGCTTCGGTCACCAAGCTTTTTACCTGTACCGCAATCATGCAGCTTCGTGACCAGGGCAAGCTGCAATTAGACGATCCAGTTGAAAAATACCTGTCCTGGTTCAAAATAAAAAATCGTTTTCCTGATGCACCTATTATTACAATTCGTCACCTGATGACACACACATCGGGGCTGCCACGAGAAGCAGCGTTTCCTTACTGGACCGATCATAAATTTCCCACGCTGGAGCAAATCATGGAAACACTTCCCGATCAGGAAACAACCTATCCATCAGAGACCAAATTGAAATACTCCAATTTAGGCATGGCTTTATTGGGACAGGTTGTCGTGGCTGCTTCTGGTGAGAGTTATGAAACTTACATTCAGGATCAAATTTTGAAGCCTTTGGAGATGAACAATACAAGCGTTTATTTGACAAATGATCAGAGAAAACAAATCGCAACCGGCTATGGCCGTCGGCTTGCTGATGGGACTCGTAAGGCTATGGAAATCAGTGATTACAAAGGCATTTCTCCGGCAGCGAGCATATCCTCGAATGTAGTAGATTTGGCAAAATTTGCTTCATTACAATTTCAAGACGAAAAGCCGGGTGTAAAACAGATTTTGAAGGGAAGCACACTTCGTGAGATGCAGCGAGTTCATTGGTTGCAACCCAGTTGGAAAAGTGGCTGGGGATTGGGCTTTAGTGTCTGGCAGCGGGACGATAAAACGTTTGTCGGGCACAGCGGTTGGGTTGCAGGATATCGAACTCGACTTTTGCTTTGTCCCGAGGATAAAATCGGTGTCATTGTTATGTCCAACGCGGAAGATGGCTCGCCAAGTTTTTTCGCCAATAAAATTTATGATGTTGTGGCTCC
>CBFDBN010000514.1:0-3217 GCA_965603055.1 uncultured bacterium
TTCATTTCTGTGGGCAAATTTTTTTTTGGTTCTGGTTTGTCCAGGTTAGGTAATTGGGCTATTGAGAAAGGAAAAAAATGAGTAAACTTTCGATACTTTTTGAACTCTGGCAATTTTTAAAAGTGAGAAAAAAATGGTGGTTGGGACCGATCATCCTTTTTTTGTTATTACTGGCATTCTTAATTATATTCACCGAAGGATCGGCACTGGCGCCATTTATTTATGCGCTATTTTAGTATGGAATTTCACCAATACACAATTTACCTGCGAAAACTGGCGTCAGTACTGAGTCTATTCATCATCGTGATCATCCTGACAATCCTGTCTCCAAATTTTTTGACAATGGATAATGTTCTTTCCATTGGATTGCAGATGTCCGTTATCGCGATTATGTCGGTTGGCCAGGTCTGGATTATTATTTCTGGTGGGATTGATCTCTCTGTTGGTTCGATTATGGCGCTTTCTGGCGTAATCACCACCATGATGATCGCTGCTGGAGTCAATATATTTCTGGCTTCATTGTGCGGAGTTTTGGTTGGTGCGTTTTGTGGCTTCATTAATGGCTTCCTGACCGCAGTTGGAAAATTGCCGGCATTTATTTCAACCCTGGGAATGATGGGAATTGCCCGTGGAGTGGCGCTTATTGTTACCAAAGGTGTTCCAATTTTTGGACTGCCGGAATCATTCTCGGTGCTGGGAAATGGACGATTGGCAGGAATTGTTCCGATCCCGGTTTTAATCACTTTAATAATTGGCATAATTGGTCACATTGCGCTAACAAAGACACCGTTTGGTCGTTACACTTATGCGATTGGCAGCAACTTTGAAGCAGCAAGATTGTCAGGCATTCGGACTACAAGAAGCTTGATTTATATCTATTTACTGGGGGGAATTCTATACGGTGCTGCAGGTATCATCCTTGCCTCGCGGTTGAGTACTGGTCAGCCGACAAGCGGATTGGGTTACGAGCTGGATGTGATCGCTGCCTGTGTCATTGGCGGCGCCAGCTTGAGCGGTGGCAGTGGAACAATCTGGGGAGCTATTCTGGGCGCGATATTAATCGGCGTGCTTCGCAATGGCTCGAATTTATTGGATATTTCAGCGTTCTGGCAGCAGGTGGCTATCGGGACGATTATTGTTATTGCAGTGTTTATCGATCAGTATCAGAAGAATAGGTAATTGGGTAATTGAGGTAATTGGGTGATAAGGGAATTTGATAATTAGACGGCTACTCACTCCACTTACCCGATTTACATCACTCAACTACTAAACCAAAGGAGAAAAGCAAATGTCAAAACGATTTGTGTTGATTATTATTTTGCTGATTTGTTGTGTTCTAATTGGCTGCTCAGGCGAGACTGAAAAAGCAAAAACCAAAATCCTTGTCTCGCCCAAAGGACTGGTTCATTCTTTCTGGGTGACAGTGAAAGCGGGAGCGGATTCGGCAGGAAAAGAATTTGGGGCTGAGGTTGTCTGGAAAGGTCCAACCCAGGAGACGGATATTGCGGGACAGATTGCAATTATTGAAGATTATATTAACAAAGGAATTGATGCGATTGTCCTGGCTGCCTGTGATGCCCAGGGATTGATTCCAGTTCTTGAAAAAGCACAACAGAAAGGAATTCCCGTAATCACTATTGATTCAGGTGTCGATTCCGATATTCCATTCAGTTTTATTGCTACCGACAATATTCTTGCGGCTGAAAAAGCAGCCCAGAAATTGGCTGAATTGATTGGAGCAAAGGGTGAAGTCGCCTGTATCCCTTTCGTACCCGGCGCAGCAACATCAAATTGGCGGGAGCAGGGCTTTGTTGAAGAGATTAAAAAATACCCGGACATTGAATTATTACCAATCCGATATTCGCAGAGCGAAGTTGCTATCGGTATGGCAGTGACCGAGGATCTTCTTACGGGACACCCGGATTTAAAAGGAATTTTTGCAGCAAATGAAGCAGGGACAATCGGTGTTATACAAGCCTTAAAGACCAAAAACAAAATTGGGCAGGTAAATGTCGTCGGCTTCGATGCTGCTTCCAATGAAGTGAACGCACTTCAAGCTGGTGAGATCGATGCTTTGATCGTTCAAGATCCGTTCAAAATGGGATATGAAGGCGTAAAAGCTGCCATGATGTCTATCAAAGGGGAATCGGTACCCAACAGAATCGATACCGGCGTTTATGTGGTGACTCGGGAGAATTTAAACCAACCAGAGATACAGCGATTGTTACAGTTTTAAATGTATGACGATTAATCTAAAGACGAATTACTTGGATAATCCTGTTATTTATCATTCATAGATTAAATGAAAAATCCTATTTAAATAATATAATTTTCCTGCTCATTATCGATTCAAACCATTCGTTAATTTATATTAAACAATTTTAATTTGTAATATAACTTTAGACTGATTTTTAATATCTGATTAATATTATTACGATTATGTCAAATTAATTAAAATTAATAAATATAAAAAAAGCCTTGACATTTTTTAATAAATGAATTATATTAATTACGAATCCAAACAATAAAATTTTTTCGACTTTGAATGTTTGAACTAAGGAGGGAAAATTTCTCAATTAACTAACCTTCTTATCATCGTGAATCCTCGACAGTGATACTGTCTGTTTTAATTTGGCTTATTATTTTCTTCTTTTTTGAGACGTCATCTTAGGGACTGCTTTTTGAGTAATTTTGAAATTTTTTTGTGTATGTAATAATCAATAGAATGCAGATATTCAGTTCTGAATTGCTTAACAATAAATTGACCAACTTTTTTGTTTTATTTTAGTTTGAATCAGATCAATGCTTAACTTATTAGCTAAGGTTTAAATTTTATAAGAATAACTATTAAAACATAGGGAGGAAAAAGTGAGAAGCAAGATTCATTTTATTGGTTCAACTCGCTTTAATCTCGTTGTTCTGCTGATAATCTTAATATTTCTGACCATTTTGCCTGATCATTCCCGGGCTACTCCACAGGATACAAATAATGGCTCGTCGCAGGATTCTAAAAATCTCCTTAAGCCGAATTATATTGATATTAAATCAGAATTAACGACAAATAGGGATGAAGTATCCCCTAAGCAGGATATTGTATACACTTTTACATTTAAAAATATTGGTACTGAAGAACCTCAAAATTTAATACTCCGGTTTTATGCACCGAATGAAATGTTGACTGATCCTTTCAGTGGTAATTTTACCAGATTTAAACAGC
>CBFDBN010000515.1:0-3214 GCA_965603055.1 uncultured bacterium
TTTCAAAATTTCAATTCATTTTTTGAACAAAAATACAATTAATAAAGTTAACTTTTTTAGTAAATTATAGATAGGACGAATTGGTATTCAGATTCAAGCAGGTAAATCTTTACCAAGGTTCGGAACCTTCGCAAGGATTAAAATCCGAAAATCACTTCGTTTTGAGTATTTAATGAAATATTCACTAAATGGATATAAAATGGTAAATCGAGCTATTACGCTTATGAATTATGATCTGGACAAAGACTGGCTGTTCCGCCAGGCTGGAAGAAACGACTGGTATCCAGCAACTGTTCCCGGCTATGTCCACCTTGATCTGCTTAATAATAATCTTATCGAAGATCCTTTCTATCGAGATAATGAAACCAAAGTGCAGTGGATCGAAAATGAAGATTGGGAGTATCTTCTTGTCTTTGATATACCACAGGAAATCCTGACAAAAAAACACATCCAACTTATCTTCGAGGGACTGGACGCTTATGCAACTGTTACTTTGAATGGTCAGCAAATCATTGAAGCGGATAACATGTTTCGTTCCTGGAAGGCGAAAATCAAATTGTTATTAAAAAAAAGAGAAAATGAGCTAACAGTTCTTTTCCGCTCACCGATTCAACAAGTCCTTCCCCAATTAGAAAAAGCGAATCAAAAATTGCCAGCAATGAGCGATTTATCGATTGGAACCAGTCCTTACACCAGGAAAGCCCCCTTTCATTACGGGTGGGATTGGGGTCCCCGACTGGTTACCAGCGGCATCTGGCAGCCGGTTAAATTGGAAGCGTGGGATAGTATCAAAATTACTGATCAGCGATTTATAGTCAAAGAATTATCTGCGAACAAAGCCCTGCTCGAAATGAGTATCGATGTGCTTTCAGATATCGATTCAGAAGCATTGCTAAAAATCTATGATGATAAAAATAATTTTACACTCGATGACAAAATCCGCCTTAAAATTGGATTAAACATAATCACAAGGGAAATCGAAATACCTGATCCAAAACCCTGGTGGCCAAATGGATACGGCGATCACCCAATCCCAATTACCCAATTACTTGATCGCCCAAATACCCAATTGCCAAATTACCCAATCGCCCAATTACCCGATAAACAACCTCTTTATACTTTCCAAACGGAAATCGCAACTGAACATGAATCAGTCGTTATGTCGAAAAGAATTGGATTACGAACTCTTGAGCTGAAACAAGAAAAGGACCAATGGGGCGAAAGTTTTACAATTGTCGTAAACGGTGTCCCTATCTTCGCCAAAGGCGCCAATTGGATTCCATCGGATAGTTTTACGCCTCGGGTCTCAAAAGAAAAGTATCGACATCTGCTAACTGGCGCTGTCCAGGCAAATATGAACATGGTCCGTGTCTGGGGCGGTGGAATTTACGAAGCTGATGAATTCTACGATCTATGCGATGAATTGGGAATCCTGGTTTGGCAGGATTTTATGTTCTCCTGTGCCCTTTATCCCGGGGATGATCAATTTTTGAAATCTGTGAAACAGGAAGCAACTTACCAGGTTCGACGGCTGCGACACCATCCCTGTATCGCTTTGTGGTGCGGTAATAATGAGATTGAAATGGGCTGGCACGATTGGGGCTGGCAGGAAAAGCTACAAGCTTCGATGTGGGAAGATTATTTAAAGCTTTTTCATGGCGTTCTACCTGAAGTTTGTCATAATGAAGATCCACAAAGATTCTATTGGTCATCTTCACCAGCAAGTGATTCAGCCGCTATTCTGAATCCCAATGATTCGGCGCAGGGTGATACCCACTACTGGGGCGTCTGGCATGGAAAGGAGCCATTCGACGATTACAAAAAGCATTTCCCTCGTTTCATTTCCGAATATGGATTTCAAAGCTTTCCTGCCCCCGAATCTGTCAATAAATTTACAACGAAAGCGGATCATGATGTCTTTTCGCCAGTGATGTTAATCCACCAGAAAAACCGACGAGGCAATGCGCTTATCAAAAAATATTTAGAAAAATATTGTACTGTTCCCAATGATTTCAAATACTTTCTGCTGCTCAGCCAGGTGCTTCAAGCCGAAGGGATCAAAGTTGGGGCCGAGCATTTCCGTCGTATTCGTCCCCGCTGTATGGGGGGGCTTTATTGGCAGTTAAATGATTGCTGGCCGGTTGCCAGTTGGTCTTCGATTGATTATTACGGTCGTTGGAAAGCGCTTCATTATTATGCGAAACGATTTTATTCCCCGGTTCTCATTTCACCCAATCTTGAAAATGATGAGTATAAATTTTATATCGTCTCCGACCTCAATGAACCAATAGATGCACAACTTCAGGTTAAAATCATGAGTTTCTCTGGAAAAACATTTATGAAATGTGAAAAACAGATTTTGATACACCCGTTAGAGAGTGCCGTCTACCATTCTATCCGAAAAAATGATATTCCAGAATTTTTTGATCCTCATGAAACATTTATTTCATGCACATTAACAAGTGGAGATTCCATCATTTCCGAAAATACGCTTTATTTTGATCTACCGAAAAACCTGAAACTCACTCCCGCTGAAATTAAGACTGCGATAGAGCAGACTCCCTCAGGATTTGAAATCACCCTGTCTTCAAAAAAATTAGCAAGATCAGTAATTTTAACTGCAAAAGACATTGAAGGACATTTTGAGGATAATTTTTTTGACCTCGTCCCGGGACGAGAACGGAAAATTCATTTCCTGACAAAATCAAATATTGAAATAGCGGAATTTAAAGGGGCATTGTCAATTATGACACTTTTTGAGTTGATGGAATTGGGATAGATGATTTTGTTTAATCTCAAAAATATCTTAAGTAATAGAAAACAAAAAATTTAATATTAGAAGAGATAAACTATTTTTTACCCGCAAAAAACGTATAAAAAACCGGCACAGCAATTAAACTCACCACTGTAGAAATAACCAGTCCAGTAATCAAAGTAACCGCCAGTGGACGTTGCAATTCAGCGCCTTTCAGAATCACTGCCAGGAAAAACATTGCGGTGGTTACGGGACGGTTTATTGATATCTGTGAAATGTGCATAGCTTTTTGTGAGTGGTGAGTGATTAGTTGTAAAGTGGAGAATCTTTGATACAAGATGGTGATTGAAAATTTTAAATTAATGAAATCGTTTGAAATCGCAACACCATCAAACCATCATTATTCACCATTCACTATTTACCACTCACGCATAACAACTCACCACTAACTACTAACCA
>CBFDBN010000516.1:0-3212 GCA_965603055.1 uncultured bacterium
AGCAAGATGAATATTGAAGAATGTGCGGATGCTGTGATACGATATCTTGAAGAACTGGATTTCATTCCGAACAAAAAACAGTAACCGATCGATTGGAGTGATGGATTAATAGAGTAATAGAACAAAATTTCAGAAAAAGTCAATTCAAATCAAACCTACATTTCTAAAATGAACTGGGGTATTAAAATCTGAAAGCATTTTGCCCACGAAAAACACGAAAATCAAGCTCAGATAAAAGCGTCCGTGTATTTTCGTGTATTTCGTGGGCGAATTTCTCAAAAAACTTTTCATTTTACACTTTCAGGTTAAATACTATTCATTTTTCATAGCCTTATGCTCACAATCCACCTGCGCCTCTTTAGAAATATAAAAGAAAATCATTACCCGACGATTCAATTGTCTTCCCAAAGGAGTATTGTTATCACCCAAAATAACAGTCTTCCCATCTTCAGTTCGAAAGTCCATTGATTAAGATTCACCCGCCCCTTTTGGCGTATCATTTCTTTGTTTTATTTCCCGGCACAGATCGGGGCAGCGTTGCTGAACATCTTCTAAAAATTTATTTTGAAAATTAAACTACAATCCTCAAACGCGATAAACTGCAAAAGATAAAAATTCATTTGACTCTTTAACATCTTTTTTCTATATTAATATTCTGAAAAATAGTCTTGCTTTGGCAAGAAATTTCAAAAATCATCCACCGCAGAGTTCGCTGAGAGCGCAGAGAAAGCAAAGAGAATATTAAAATAAAAACAATCAAAGTAGAAAATTTGGATATAATTGTTTTCTCTCATTAATACGCTGCGATCTCGGTGTACTCTGCGGTTAGCAGTTCTTAACCGGACTTTTAATTTGATTGCAGCTTGCTGCGCTTTGATGTCATGGAAAAAATATTAAATCCACAATTAGACCAAATATTAGGCAAAGAATTCCCCTGCCTGGATCATGGTTTCGTTCGTCTCATCGATTATATGGGTTCAGATGAATCAATTGTCCAGGCGGCGCGGGTGTCCTATGGTAAGGGAACTAAAAAATTACTTGAGGATCGGGGATTGATTCGCTACCTGATGCGGCATCAACATACCAGTCCGTTTGAGATGGTTGAATTCAAGTTTCATTGTAAATTGCCGATTTTTGTGGCGCGACAATGGATTCGGCATCGCACTGCCAGCGTGAACGAATATTCACTGCGATATTCTGAGGCGCAGAATGAATTTTATATCCCGGAGCTGGATGCCATTCGGAAACAATCGAAGACAAATAAACAAGGCCGTTCCAATGAATCGGTTCCACCGGAACTGCAAAAAAAAATTCACACCATGTTGAAGCAACACACGGAACAAATCTGGCGTGATTATCAAGAGTTGGAAAATTTAGATATTGCCAGAGAATTAGCTCGAATTAATTTACCGGTTTCGCTTTATACCGAATGGTATTGGAAAATAGATCTTCATAACCTGTTTCATTTTTTGAAGCTGAGGCTTGATCCTACAGCGCAATATGAAATCAGGGTTTACGCTGAAGCGATAGCAGAAATTGTCAAAATTGGCGTACCGCTGACCTGGGAAGCTTTTGAAGATTATGTGCTGTATGCCATGTATTTATCGCGACCGGAGCTGGAGTTGGTTAAAAACGTTATTGCCGCTTTAACTTCTCGACCTGACTGGGAACAGAAAGGTGCAGCTAAGGGACTGTCAAAAAGGGAAATTAAGGAATTTATTGAAAAAATAACAGTAAAATAATCATTCTCATCGTTAAAAATGAAAGTGAGCTTCAAACCATGATTGAGAAAATTGAATATACTGTTGTGGATCGTTTTTTGAAATATGTAAAATATGACACCCAATCGGCTGAAAATTCAGATAGTTATCCCAGTACTGAAAAACAGAAAATTCTGGGCAAGGAGTTGGTAACAGAATTAAAGGAGATGGGGCTTTCTGACGCCGGGATGGATGAATATGGCTATGTAACCGCCACACTGGAATCAAACTTTGATCGGCCAGTCCCAACCATCGGGCTCATTGCCCACCTGGATACTTCTCCTGATGTATCGGGAGCAGATGTGAAACCAATTGTTCACCGGAAGTACCAGGGCGGGGATATTGTGCTGCCTGGCGATCCTTCGCAGATCATCCGCTACAATGATAACCAGGAGTTAACAAACCAGGTCGGCAATATTATCATCACATCAGATGGCACAACCCTGCTTGGTGCCGATAACAAGGCTGGGATTGCCGAAATTTTTGATGCCATTCATCACCTGGTGAAAAATCCAGAAATAAAGCATGGCAGGATTCGGATCGCTGTCACAC
The DNA here is from genome assembly GCA_965603055.1 of uncultured bacterium. Taxonomy (GTDB): domain Bacteria; phylum Zhuqueibacterota; class Zhuqueibacteria; order Thermofontimicrobiales; family Thermofontimicrobiaceae; genus CBFDBN01. The sequence goes on from CBFDBN010000516.1 coordinate 2,313, forward strand.
CTGATGAAGAAATCGGGCAGGGCACGAAATATTTTGATATTAAAAAATTTGGTGCCGATTATGCCTATACCATCGATGGAGAAACAGTGGGTGAAGTGGAAGATGAGACATTTTGTGCCGATGCGGTGACGATTAGAATTACTGGCAAAAACGTACATCCCGGCTATGCAAAGGATAAGATGATTAATTCCATCAAAATCGCTGCCGCAATCATTGATAAATTACCCCGGGATAGCTTATCGCCTGAAACCACTGAAAAACGTGAAGGTTACGTTCATCCCAACAATTTCACTGGCACTGTTGAAGAAACAACCATTAAATTTTTAATTCGAGATTTCACTGTTGAAGGATTAAAACAGCACGAGCAATTTTTAAAGGAATTGACTGACCAGGTGATGAACGACTATCCCGAAGCGAAGCTGGATTTCAACGTCGAAGAGTCATATCGAAACATGAAATATAAAATTGAACAAGATCCAAAGGTGGTGGAATATGCTTTAGAAGCTGTCAGCCGAAGTGGAATTGAGCCGAAAAAGAATATTATTCGTGGAGGAACCGATGGCGCCATGTTATCCTACAAAGGTTTGCTGACTCCAAATATATTTACTGGTGGTCATAATTTTCATTCGAAGCAGGAATGGATTTCGGTTCAGGATATGCAGAAGGCAGTGGAAGTGATTGTGAATTTGATTCAAATATGGGCAGAGAAGGCGTAGGGCGTGGCGCGTAACATGCTTTTCGCCCCACGCACTACGCTCCACGCCCTACAACAGGCAGACGTTCTAAATAAATCTGGTATTGTTTTATACATTACTTTTTTCTAAAAAATACAACTGAGAGTTTCACATGCTTTCTTTCATCATTCGATTCTGGAAGCCTATTTTAGTTCTTCTGGTTCTT
>CBFDBN010000517.1:0-3211 GCA_965603055.1 uncultured bacterium
GGTCGCTTATTGTGGTCTGGTCTGCCAGGGATGCCCGATTTATTGGGCAACAAGAGAGACGGATGAAGCCAAAAGAGATAAAATGAGGGCTGATATTGTACGGATTTGCAGGGAACAGTATGGGTACGGGGAAGATTTCACGCCTGAATATGTAACCGATTGCGATGGTTGTCGTACAGAAGGGGGTAGATTATTTTCAGGATGTGAGAAATGCGAGATCAGAAAGTGTGCCAGGCAAAGAGAGCTTGAAAATTGTGCGTATTGCAATGATTATGCTTGTGAGAAGATAGAAAAGTTTTTCGAAAATGATCCGAGTGCAAAAGCGAGATTGGATGTGATAAAAAGTACACTGCCATGATATTCATTCAAAAATAAAAATAAACCTTTACCCATCTATTCCGTACAAAAAACACGTTCAAAAATATTATTGAAAATTTTAATGAAAGGAATGGAGATGAGAATTAAAATAACATATTTGTTGTTGATGCTTCTATTTATAATTCCTTTCCGCTTAAATGGAAAAGATTTTAAAGAAAAAAAATCGGTAAATAGGGGAGAGGCATCGTTCGTTAATGTCCAGATCGCTTTTTGGGGTGGCTATATCGATGTTTCTGGTGGAGCGAAAGATTTAATTGATGCCCAGTTCGAGTATTCCGACATTGAATGGAAGCCAGAAGTTGCATACCGATTAAAAAATAAAATCGGCAATCTCAAAGTCTCGATGCCAGATGTTGGGGACGACATCAACATTAACGATGAGGATATCAACCAATGGGATATTCAATTGAATAATGATATTCCAATGGATTTAAGCATCAAGCTGGGTGGGGGAGAAGGCTATTATGATTTGAGCAATTTACAAATGAATAGCCTGGAAATAAAGCTGGGCGGTGGAGAGTTGGATATTGATCTAAAGAATTCATCACTTCCGAGGCTGGATTTCAAAGCTGTTGCCGGTGAAGCAACCGTAGATTTGAGCGGCAAATGGAGTAACGATCTTGATGCTGATTTTGTCTGTGGATTTGGCGAGTTAAATTTGAAACTGCCTAAAAATATCAGCGTTAATGTCAAGGCGTCGGGTATTATGGGGAATGTTGAGGCGCCTGGTTTTTCAAAAGATGGCAGCACTTATACCAATGATGCTTATCGAAAAACTAAAGTTACACTTTATATTGATATTTTTGGTGGGATTGGGAATGTGAATTTAGATCTGGTTGAATAGAACTGTAACTCAAACATCCTGTTTGAGTTAAATAATATTTCAAGGAGGCTCAAATGCGATTGAATCGGTTCCTGGTTACTTTAGTACTAATTGTTCTTATCACTTCCGGTCTACTTGCCCAAGATCCACAACAAAGCTGGCGCCAATACGCCAATCCCGAAGAAGCTGGATTTTCGTCAGAAAAATTGGCACAAGCGAAAGCCTATTACGATAGCTTGAATGCGGCGGCATACATGGTTGTCTACGATGGCAAGGTGCTCGTGTCATGGGGCGATGTGGAGCGAAGGTATATGTGCCATTCGGTGCGAAAAAGCTTGCTTAGTGCGCTTTATGGGATTTATTTCGATGAAGGGATTATCAATCTCGATAAGACGCTGGCAGAATTAAATATCGATGACAAAGATACACTCACCAAAACAGAGAAAGAAGCGACGATTCGAGACCTGCTCAAAGCTCGATCTGGCGTTTATCATCCAGCAGCTTACGAAACTGCCGGAATGAAAGCCAGGCGTCCAAAGCGTGGCAGCCATAAACGAGATGAATTTTGGTATTACAACAACTGGGATTTTAATACGCTTGGATTCATCTTTAGGCAGGAAACCGAGACAGGTGTTTTCGTTGCTTTTAAGAATCGAATCGCCGATCCACTCCAGATGGACGATTTCAGAGTGACTGATGGTTACTATCATTTGGAACCAGAAAACTCGATATACCCGGCTTACCCATTCCGGTTATCCGCCCGAGACATGGCTCGTTTTGGTCTGCTATTTCTGCAGGAAGGTGTTTGGAATGATAAGCAAATTATTTCAAAAGAATGGATTAAAAAAAGTACGAAATCTTATTCCAATACCGATAATCGAGGCGGTGGTTATGCCTATTTATGGTGGACTTCCGGCGATTTAAAAGACCTCGGAATGTATTCTGCTCGTGGCGTTGGATCACAGGTAATCGCAGTGCTGCCAGGAGCGAATATGGTTGTCGTTCAACGGGTTGATACCTATCTAGGGAAGCGACAGCCACCAGATCTTCGCCTATTTAAAATGATCTTAGATGCCAAAGTGTTTGAGCCCAAACCCAATCCAAAATTCATCTCTTTACAAAACACACCCTCCTATCAAAAATCACAAATCATTGATTTAGACTTGAAATCGCTAGATAAATACGTTCTAAACGATTATAATTTGATGGGAGGATCGGCTTCAATCAAAAAAGTCAATGGCAAATTACTACTTGATTCATCAACTTTTGGCAAATTTATACTGTTTCCCATCTCCAAATCTACATTTGTTATTGAAGATTTGGGACAGTATCTCTACTTTGAATTCGATCAGAGCGCAAAGCCAGTTCGTTTATCACTTCACCAAACTTTGGCAATAGCAGACTTGTATGCTGCGATGATGGAGAATGGTATTGATGCGGCAATTGAGCAATATCAGCGAAAGAAGGCAAACGGAGAATATTTCAGTGAATTTGAAATGAATACATTGGGCTATCAACTATTGAGAATGAATAAGGTGAATGATGCCATTAAAATTTTTAAGCTGAATGTGGAAGCCTACCCAAAAGCCTTTAATGTTTATGACAGTTTGGGTGAGGCTTACATGAAAAACGGTGATGATTCTTTGGCGGTATCGAATTATAAAAAATCGTTAGAATTGAATCCTCGAAATACCAATGCAGAGTTGATGATTAAGCAGATTCGGAAACGAAATTAAGGATAGTGACTAAAATTTAAAGTATTTAAAGTGATCTAAAGTTATCGGTGATCTGTGAAATGATTATGATTGAAAATATGATAAAGTTTGCTTTAAAGGAATTCGTCGTTACTTACTTTGCATTTTTTCAAATTATCGGCATAGGATGCACGCAGAATAGAGGCGATAGAATAAGCCGGATTCCCTCATCTCTTGAACCCCAGGTCATCAAAGAGATTAATTTAGCCCGGCAGAATCCTAAAAGATACGCTATTTTCCTGGAACGGGAGAAATC
>CBFDBN010000518.1:0-3207 GCA_965603055.1 uncultured bacterium
TTATCATCTATCAATCGGACGATCAGGGTGTTAAATCCATTAATCCCACCGCCATGTGAAATCGTTGTCAGGCTATCCTTACTTCCTTCCAGGGCTATTTTTCTCACACCCCATCCATACGCGTAATTGCTAAGGAATGGCGTAAACATAATATCTTTAGATTTTTGAGAAAGCAATTTTTCAGTATACAACGCTTGATCCCACAAATATAAATCTTCCACAGTGGAGTACAGGGAGCCAGCCGAATAGGGGAGAGACATATCTAGATACGGTGCATTTGTGAATCCGTCAAAGTTTTTTTCATATCCAGTCGCTCGCTTCGGCAAAATAGGATCATGACGATCATAACCAGTGCTTTTCATATTCAGTGGATCAAGAATATTTTCTTTCAGAGCCTGTTCATAAGTCTTGCCCGCAACTTTTTCAATGATTGCCCCTAAAAGAAAGTAACCAGAATTATTGTATCTATACTTCGACCCTGGCTCAAATTCCAGATCACCGCTGCAATATTTTTTAATGAATTCTTCAACCTCGTAAGGATCACGGCTCACATCTTGAAAAAATCCCGGCAATCCAGTATAACTTGGAATGCCAGAAGTGTGCGTTAATAAATGATGGATCGTTACCTTCTCACCAATATCTTTTGAATAATAGGGCAAATGATCTGATAATTTATCATCTAATTTTATTTTGCCATTTTCAACCAATTGCATGATCAGCATGGAAGTAAACTGCTTGGTGATCGAGCCAAGCCGAAATTTGGTTTCGGGATCATTGGAAATATTCCATTCCATGTTAGCAAAACCGTAACCCTTTTTGAAAATGACTTTTCCACTTTCAGCCACCAAAACTGATCCATTGAACTGACCATATTGATGATACAACAACATCAACTCATCGATTTTTTGGGATTTGGTTTGGGCAAGCGTATAATTTTGTGATACAAATAGAATTAGAATAGTTAGGATTAATACTGATATTAATGTGAGATTTCGATTGCTTTTCATCCTGCCTCCTAAAATATTAGTGAACAACCTTGCAAAGGTTTCAGATTGAAGTTGATATTGGATGTAATTCAATTAATTTCAATAAATTTAGCAAATAATATTTATTTGTTCAAAAACTTTCGCAAGGTTTCTCTCTTGAATTATTGGGATTTAATCCGTGTGCTTTTGAAAATGCTTACGCATTAACTCCTTCTTTGTTGCGGATATTAGCTCCAACCTGGCTAAGCCAGAACCAAAAAGAATTTGCCCTCAGAAATGAAATCCCACAGAAATGAACTTTCAGTTTTTTTAATTCTGAGAGATTTCAATTCTGAGAGCTAAACAGTTTTTGATTTTTTGGCAAGAATTTAACTTTTTAGATACTAATTACCGACCTTTGACAAAAAATCAAACCACTCACGATAACGGGTGATTATATTATCCAGTCCTTTCACGCCATGTCCCTGGCCTTTGAATTCGATGTATGTTACTGGTTTGCCCAGTGAATCCAATTTCTCGGCTATGGTACGACTTTCAATTACCGGTACCCGACTGTCGTTTTCTCCGTGCAGCAGTAATAATTTCCCCATCAGCTTATCCGCATGGGTGATAGGCGAGCGATCGAGAAGTTTTTCTCGTTCGGTCTTCGGATCGCCAGCTTCCAATGTAACCCAATCAGGAATGTTACAACTCTCATAAAATCGAATAATATCGCTGAATCCAGCGTGGCTGATGCCAAATCCCCAATCGAATTGCGCTTTGTTCCCATTTATTTCCCCGGGGAAAGTTAACAGCCGCATGGTAGCGTAGCCGCCGTGACTACCGCCGTAAACACCAATGCGTTCTGGTGGAATTCCCAGCCTTTCGCTGATGTATTTTCCAGCATAAATAATATCGATTATCTCATTGCCACCCAGGTCTTTGTCATTTAGTGCATGAAATTCTCGCCCAAAACCATCACTGCCGCGAGGTGCCGGACTGAAAATATAAATTCCAGCTTCGCACAAAATCTGGGTCTGATTGCTGAAATAGTTACCACCACCGTAAAAAGAGGTGATCATCACCAACTGTTGATCTTCGGGCAATGGATTGTTCGGATGATACAGAAAAGCGTGCAACATTCGTGTCTCTCCGGAGGCAGGATCAATATCAAAGGTGGGATATTCGACACGTTCCACTTTTGCATTGATGATCTTTTCTTGTAAATCCTGGGGTAAGGAAATCATCTCGCTGAAATTAAACATTGTTTCATTCACAATGACTTCATCGAGCTGGAACGGACTGCTGGCTGAGGTGGTGTATGTCAGCATTTTATTGGCTGTCTCATCTAAAATGCTCACATTTTTATCAACGACCTTTCGATGCAAAATTTCGCCAGTAAAGGGATTAAGCAGCAGTAATTCATTTTCCATTGGACGTTCGATGACCGCAGCCAGCCGCTTTTGTCCGTTGATCTCCACCGTGGCAGTGGCGCCGATATCTTCTTTGTATAGCGTAATTGGTGCCATTTTCATGGTTCGGATATTGTATCGATAAATATTTCGATAGCCCGATTCATCAGAAATGAACAGGAACTCATCTTTGCTTAGCCACTTCTCCATCGCGCCAATGGATTGACGCGGCATTTTGGGATCAGTTAGAACGATTACTTTTTCAAGTGTATCCTTCATGGATACATAGACCAGATTGGTGAAACTGCGGTCGGCGTTGGCAACTGCTGATAACACAACACCCTCACCATCTGGTTGCCAACCGGGACTGGTCCAATAGAATCGCATGTCCCCGCTATCCTGTATAATTTTGGTTTCCTCACCCGATTCTAAATCTAAAATTCGCAGCTCGCCTAACCGTTCATCCTTGCTGCCCAAACGAGCCACGTAAGCGATTTTGGTTTGCTGCTCATTCCAGTTCCAGCCAAAGACATAAGGCACGTCGGTTAATTTTTGCAACTCATCCTGTTCAGGATCGAATTGATAGAGATTCATCACTTCATCATTGCGTTCATCTCCGTTCCAGTAGAGTTTTCCATCCGCTTTTCGGTAGCGGATTCCCCATACATTGCGTGTGGCAAAGTCGATTTTAGAGACCACGCGTCCGTTTGCCAGGTCAATATTGACACTATCTGCCTCATCCAATGAAATCTCCATCAGTTGCGTTGTGTCAGCAACCCGGTAATAGTACATTTTGCCAGCCTCATAGAACGGTCGAAATCCCTGGTAAG
>CBFDBN010000519.1:0-3196 GCA_965603055.1 uncultured bacterium
ATATGACTTCAAAACAACGAGTACATGCAGCCCTAAAACGAGAACCAATTGATCGGATTCCAATTTTTATGTGGTTTCATCCCGATACTGCCATTCGATTGGCTGAGCTGTTAGAAATTCCACCAAATTTTATTGCAGAAGCGATGGGCGATGATGTGCGACAAGCCTGGGTGAACAATAATTATGCGATGGAAGGAATTGTCCATCAAATTGATGGCGAAACGCATGTCGATGATTGGGGTATTGAATGGATCAAGCAAGGACCGTTCAATCAGATCAAGACATATCCGTTGCAGAATGCTACTAAAGAGGAAATTCTGCAATATCGATTTCCGTACGACAGGGTCGAGTTGTTGCTGAAAAACATGGAGCCAGTTATGGCTCAGGCTGAAAATTTTTTCATTGGCTGCGATGTATCTCCCTGCCTGTTCGAGATGATCTTTCGACTGCGAGGAATGGAAAATGCTATTCTCGACCTGGCAGACAATTCTGAATTCAGTTATGATTTGTTAAAACGAAGCGCTGATTTTGCCATTGACCTGAGCAAAAAGGCCTGTAGCCAATTTGAACTGGACTGGTTATGGACAGGCGATGACGTTGGCGGTCAACAGGCAATGATTATGAGTCCCCAGTGTTGGCGGGATATGATTCGTCCCTATCTCGAAAAAATTTTTGAAGTGGGAAAATCAAAGGGGCTGTGGATTGCTTACCACTCCTGCGGCGCAATTCGACCGATAATTCCTGATCTTATCGAAATGGGATTGGATGTGCTCAACCCGATCCAGTGTAATTGTCCTGGAATGGATCCAATCGAATTGAAAAAAAATTTCGGAAAGCATCTAACTTTCATGGGCGGTGTCGATACAGTGGATTTGCTTCCCAATGGATCGGTGGAGGATGTTCGACGGGAGACGTCAAAATTAATCGAAGGAATGACGACCGATGGTGGCGGATTTATTTTGGCTGCTTCCCATACAGTACCGCCTGAAACGCCGATGGAAAATATTTTTGCGATGTACGATGTTGCTGGAGTTAGCAGGGAAGAAATATTTGATCGGGCAGCGGATATACGGAAAAAATTAGACAGATTCTAAAATAAAATTTAAAAATAAGAATGAAAATTATGCCCCAAAAACTCGGCTTCGGAATTGTTGGCATTGGAAATATCTCAACTTTTCATGCCAGGTGTATTCAACAAATTGATAACTGCGAGCTGATTGCTGTTTGCAGCCGATCAGAAGAAAAAGCAAAAAAGGCAGCGCAGGAATACAACGTTCCGTATTATACAAATTTTGTTGATTTAATCAATCGAGATGATATTGATGTCGTAAGTATTTGCACGCCCAGCGGCATGCATCTGGAGCCAGCATTAGCGGCGGCACAAGCTGGAAAACACGTCATTGTTGAAAAGCCGATAGAAATCACGCTGGAAAGAGCGGATCAAATGATCAATGCCTGTCAGATAGCAAACGTGAAATTAGCCGTGATTTTTCAAAATCGATTTGGAGAATCGGTGCAACGGCTGCGAAAGGCAGTTCAGCAAGGACAGCTCGGCAAATTGATACTTGGAGATGCTTGCGTCAAATGGCATCGATCCCAGGAATATTATGATACTGGCGGCTGGCGAGGTACGCTCAAAGGCGATGGCGGCGGCGCTTTGATCAATCAGTCGATTCATACCATCGATTTACTCCAATGGATCATGGGACCTGTCAAAACAGTTTATGGAAAAGTTGGGATATTCACCCATCGAATCGAAGGCGAAGATTTGGGACTGGCGCTACTCACCTTTGAAAACAGCGCCATGGGAGTGATCGAAGGCTCGACAAGCATTTATCCAGGATTTCCTGAACGATTGGAAATTCATACCGAAAAAGGAACTGTTGTTCTGGAAGGCGGAAAAATTAAAACCTGGGAAATCCAGGGAGTGAAACAAAAACCAGATGAACTTGAATCTGCTGAAAAAACAGGCGGCGCATCCGATCCCATGGCAATCAGCATAGAAGGACACCTGGCGCAATATCAGGATTTTATTGATGCAATCCATGAAGATCGAGAGCCGCTGGTGAACGGCATTGAAGGCAGAAAAGCGCTGGAAATTGTGCTGGCGATTTATCGGTCATCCCAAGAAGGTAAACCGATACATTTAGACTCTACTGCAGCATGAATATTTTCACAACCCTGCTCCCAAAATTGCTTCCGCTTTACGTGATTATTTCGCTTGGCTACATTGCAGGACGATTTTTCGAGATCAATCAAAAAACAATTGCTAATTTGCTACTGAATATCATCGTCCCTGTCATCACTTTTGGCTATATCACCGAAGTCCCCTTCAAAATTTCGACCATTGCAATTCCCATTACAATTTGCCTGGTAAGCCTGTTTCTTGGAATTTCTTTTAACTATTTCGCTAAAGCTGTTTTTAAAGATTCGACAGCAAATTTAGTCGCTTTATCGGCATCCTCGGGCAACTTCGGATACTTTGGCATTCCGCTGTTCATTTTAATTTTTGGGAGGAATGGACTGGGAATTTATATGCTGGCAATAGCGGGCTTCACCATCTATATGTTGACGGTCGGGTATTACATCATTGCCAGGGGGAAATATGATTTCAAAGCCAGCTTTAAAAAGGTGATGAAATTGCCACCACTTTATGCAGCCATTGCGGGACTTATCGTTTCAGCTTTCGATTGGACGCTTCCCCAAATTTTTACCGAGATGGTGAATAATTTTCGAGGCGCTTATGTTGTGTTGGGCTCGATGATGGTCGGGCTCGGTATCTCACGTTTGAAAATTGACTCGATCGATCTGAAATATTTACTCATGACATTTGTCGGAAAATTTGTCGTTTATCCATTCCTTGCTTTTTTAATCATAAAAATGGATCAATGTTTTCTTCACTTTTTTGAAGAGACATTTTACCAGGTCTTATTTGTATTTTCGGTTTCGCCGCTAATGGTGAATGTCGTAATTTTTGCCAATCATGTGGACGTTCAATCTGAAAAAGCAGCCGCAGGAGTTTTCATCAGTACGATTTTTGCGTTGTTTTATATTCCGATTTGTTATATATTATACCAGATGATTGTCTGATTTGAATAATATATAATTCTCACGCCAAGACGCTAAGACGCAAAGGTAAGATATACTCGTTAAGGGTTAAAATGTAACAAATACTGTCATGCCTGCTGATGCAGGA
>CBFDBN010000520.1:0-3194 GCA_965603055.1 uncultured bacterium
ATTCCGCTGGAAATTGGTCATATCGTCCAAAGCGTTCCAGAGACAAAACTCAACAAAAGAAAAAAGCTTTATTTGCTTGACTGAGTCACCAGTATTTTTTAAAGTTAATTGCATGACTTCACCATCAAAGTTAAAAGGGACGAAGGCAAGCAATTCCGCTTTCACATTATTTCTCTTCCCAATAATTTTGGTGTAGCCCAAACCATGATGACATGAATATGCGTCAAGTTTTTTCTTCACCGGCTTCCAGCCGGGATTCCAGACATCGCCATTATCATTGATATAAAAATATTTACCATTACTATCCAGCGTGGAATTGTTATAGCGATAGCGGGAAATCCGTCGCAACCTGGCATCTTTATAAAAACTATACCCACCGCCAGTATTGGAGATAATGGAGAAAAATGCTTCGTTTCCCAGGTAATTGATCCAGGGATAGGGAGTTTCCGGGGTGGTGATAACGTATTCTCTCTCCTGATCATTAAAACAACCAAATCTCATGGTAATGCTCCTGATTATTTGAAATCTAAATTGCCAAACGCCAAATTACAAATAAATTCCAATGACGAAAATTCAAATTCCAGGTAACTATTCAGTCACTCGGTTATTTTAATTGATTTTAACTCACTGAAGCCTCATGCCCACATGCCTAACTTTGCTATCAAAGTGAAAGTGTGAGGGCAAGACGGTGTAATAAGGAGTTCCAAAAAACCTTATTCTTATCCTTGAAACCTTAGTAGAAAGTGAAAAGCAAGCAACCAGCAAACCTTATTACCTTATTCGAAATGAGAATCGAATATTACAAGCAGGCAGAAAAAAATAAGGTAATGAGGTTAAACCTGAGGATTATCCTTTTATCTACTAAGGTTTGAAATTAAAAAATAAGCTTATTTCGCCTTAAAAGTCATTGAATATTTGAATTTGAAATTTGTTTGTTATTTATTTTTTGTTTTTTGGTATTTCTTAAATCTACATTTTGAAAATTCACTATCAAATTATTAGACTGTTCCCCGTCGTTCTTCAAGCACCCTCCGAATTTCTTCACATTTTTGTTTTGTCAGTGACACACGCAAAATAAAAAAGATAACTAATGATAGCCCAAAAATCGGAATGCTGGCAAGCATGGCACGGATCCCCAAAATTGTCTCAGGTGCCTGGATCATAAGTGCTGAATCAAAACCAACCCAACCCAAAATAAGCCCTGAGATAAAATATCCACCTGAATTGCCAAGCTTCAGAATATACGAAGAACAGGCGGTAAAAGAGCCTTCACGGCGTTTGCCAGTATGAAGCTCATCGTAATCGATAATATCCGCGCCGATAGAGCTGTGCAGCATCCATAGACCGGCAGCGGCAAGTCCCATCGTTCCGGAGGCAATGGTTTGCAGCCAGGGAATCAGCGGCGTGTACAGAAACCAGGAACCGCCATAACCCAGAATACCAATAACGGCAGCGACAATAACAGCGTTCCTTTTTTCTATCAGATGGGCGATCCGGTTCAGAAGTGGAGCACCAATAAAGCCACCGATCATAAAAGCAATTCCCATCCAGAAATTCCAATTGTCACCGATTATCGTATTTCCGGCGCAAACATAATAGACTGTCGTATAATAACCCAATGAACCGACCATGCTGGTACCCAATGTAAATGCCGCGCCATACCCCATCATCATGCGAAATGGCTGAACTTTCAGTGTCTCATAAAAAGAGCTTTTCAGTGAAATACGTTCCCGGGTTTTTACAACTACTTTTTCATAATATCGCTCTTTGACCCTGAAAAAAATGATGATGGCAAACAGCGCCATAACGGCGCCAAGAATTGAGGTGTAAACTTGCATCCCTAACAAAGTGTTTTTTTTGCCTGTTCCAGGGAGAAGAAACCAGGCTAAATTGGTAAAACGCAGCGCATAGAAATTGCCGACTTCAAAAACTTTCTGCATAACGCTTCGGTAGGTCATAATCGAAGTACGCTCATCATAATCCGGACTTAATTCATTACCCAGGCTATTATATGGCACAGTGAAAGTGCTAATAATTGGAATGAAAATCAGCGACGATCCAATCATATACCAGAAAATAACGGACAAGCCCAGAAAGTTGATTTCAGCCCATGACGGCGAAATGGCAAATAGCAATGGAAGACCAAGCCCACTTAAAATGCCAGCGATAAGAATAAAAGGACGCCGGCGACCGAACCGGGATCTGAAATTATCCGAAATCCAGCCCACGATTGGATCGGCAATGGCATCGTATACGCGGATTAAAGTTAATGCCAGACCAACCAGCCAGGGTTCGACACCCAGGTAGATATTAAATACTGCGAAAGCTACGCCCGGGTAGAGCCAGAGTCCCCACATATCCAGCGCAGTGCCAAGACCATAGGATACTTTCGTCAGAGCCGGGATACGATCACGTAATCTGATTGAGTTTTTATTTGTGCTTCTATCCTGTTCCATCACCGTTCCTTATTTTAAGAAGTTGAATCTTTGTTTTTGGTAAGGCTCAATGAACTAACCTTAAAATAAATCTACCTTCATCTGACAGGATTGCTGCTGAATTTTTCTCAATCGTCAAGGGAAAAATAAAATCAGGATTACCCGTTCCAAAATTAAGCTTATTCGCTGGCAGCTTCGATAAGTTCGTTATCAAACAGCCATGCTCAGGATCATAAGGTCTAAGCTTATTTATGTACCGCTCTGCTATCAGGTTTTCTAAACTACTTAAAAATTTTATATAGATTTCTGTTGTTACGACAGGCATGGACTTCCTGATTTGTATGGCAAGCTCATGAACGCTGGATTTTTCAATATCTTTCGTTTTGAAATCCACGACATGAAACATGAGTGCATTTCCAAAAAATTTTGGACCATACTCTTTCACGTACCGGCGCACATCGATCGGTATTGTCAATTGAAATTCATCTCCAAAATAATCCTTTTGCATCTCAACCGATTTTTTAATAATCATCGCTGATAAAATATCATTGGTAGAAACCTGCTGGTTGAAGTCTGATGCGATATTTTTAATGCTATTTTTGACTGCTGTCATTGAAATCTCTTCAAACTCGATAGCCAATTTTTCTTCATGCTGCAATCGTTCCAACTCAACTTCTTCAAATTGAAATTCTTTCAGTATTGTCCTCTGGTGGTGCGGTTTATAAAGCGCTCGAATCAGATTCTTCTTAAATGGAACAT
>CBFDBN010000521.1:0-3167 GCA_965603055.1 uncultured bacterium
AAGAATTTGAACAGGTTTTTGATATACTTCAATCAACAGCTAAAGGTGGTTAATAGGTTCGGCAAAAAAACCATTCAAAGCTTTTGAACCTTTGAATGGATATTTCCCACCAAAAGACTGAGCGATTAAGTAATGCCTCATTCGATATCTTTATGACTGAAAAAGCAGCAATTGATCATGCGCTGATTTCGAGTGCGATGCTCAGCTTTTTCTCCTGAAACGCAGTGTGTCCCAACGCATAAACAGCTTCATGGATAGATTTATATATTTTTAAAATTTCTTGCCCAATAAAAATTTTTACTTGTAATACCACGCTCAAAACTAATTCGTTCAATATATATAGACCGGACTTTATTTATTCCGATTAATCATCAACAAAATCTCGGCAATTGCCCTATCCAACTGCGGATCCTGGTTGTGCAAATCGTGATTCAAATCATTGATCACCAAAATATCAGGCTTAACACCTCCGCTGGTTTCCAGGTCTTTTCCATCAAGTGTATAACAGCCCCAAAACGGCAATCGAAAATAGCCACCGTTCATTAATCTCACACCAGTCGTAAAGATCAGCCAGCCATACGTGGTATTTCCAACAACCTGTCCTAAATTTAGCGATTTGAAACCATTCGCGGTCATCTCGCCGTCACTAAGTGTGACTTCATTGGTTAGCAGGACAATTGGCTTATCGGCAAAGCCAAAAGTCGATTGCGGTGTCTCTGAAAGTCCACGAATCCGCCATTTAGCATAAACTGGCCGGGTTAAAGCTTGTAAAATCCTATCATGGACGTTTCCGCCGAAATTATTGCGTAGATCCAAAATCAAGCCTTTTCGAGGAACAGCATCACGTTCCAGCTCTTTAAGAAATCGTTCCAGATCGCCATAACCCATGGCTCGCATGTAAATATAAGCGGCTCGGTCATCAGTCTTGTTTTTCACAATTTGGCGACGACTTGCGATCCATTCTTCCAGGACCAGTCGATTTTCAGCTCTAGATGAAATGGGCTTTAGTGAGATATCAATGTTTTTGCCCGCTTTTTGGCTTTTAATGGTCAATATTACCCGCTTATTCAGTTTGCCGTTGAGATATTTCCAGATGTTAAGTTTGGGATTAATTTTCTCACCGTTGATTGCAATAAGCTCATCACCAACCGAGAGGCTGTCGCGATGAAGATAAAGCGGTCCATTTTTAATAATTTTTTTGATGGTTATGTTTTGATCCGAAAAATTCCAGGCAACACCCAGATGGGCGCTTGGTTCTTCGGTAGTTCTTTCATGTGGACCACCGATACCAGTGTGCGAAGAATTTAAATGTCCAATCATTTCGTTGGCATAGTCATAAAAGTCCTGGTCCTCACGCACCTGTTGTAAAACTGGCAGAAACGTTTGATAGGTTTGCTTCCAATTTAACTGGTGATGACTGGCATCGTAGAAATAATGTTGCAAAGTATAATAAAGCTCACCTAACATCTGCTCGTAATCTGATGTTTTATTGATTTTAATTTTGGTATTAAACGAAATCGATTTATTCTTTTTTCCGTTTATATCAACCTGACCGATTTTACCACGGCTCAGGTAATACAATTTTTTTCCTTTTTTATCAAATTGAAGATTGCGGGGATTGGTGATTTGCGGCATGAATGGCTCATATTTGCCACGCTCTTTTTCTTTCAAACTGGTGGTCCAGATATGATTTTTGCCGTCAATGTTTGAAACGAAATAAATCGTGCTGGTATCTTTTGGTGACAGAACATATTCACGATCATTCCCCAATGTGTTCGTTACCGTTTTCGTCTGAAGATCAATGTCGTCAAGCTTAAACTTTATTTCCCGGGCAGGCTTCTGTTCCTTTTTATCCTTATCCTTGGCATCTTCTTTTTTTTCACTCTCTTTTTTTTGTTCGATAAACAGTTTCTCAAATTTATCTTCATCAAACTCTGGTTTCTCCGGCTCAAAATAAAGCTGGTATAGATCCCATTTACCGGTAAATTCTGGAAAGCTATGTCCATAACGATTGGATGAGAAAATCATGAATTTGCCATCAGGAGACCACAACGGACCGTTTTCATTATAAGCCGTATTCGTCAATAATATCTTTTCCCTGGATTCAATATTAATTGCGAATATATCCCGATTGCCATTTCGCTGCGGCACAATAGCAATAAATCGGCTATCGGGCGACCAGGCAAATTCGTCAGCAAAGCGACCTCCGAACTCGTCTTCAACCAGCAGTTTATCGTTCTTCCCATCAGGCTGGATTAAACGAAGCTGGCGTTTGCCCCGGTAATAAGCAATCCACTTGCCATCGGGTGAAAAACGAGGCAGCAGTTCATCTTCCTCACTTTTAGTTAAACTTTCGGGTTTTTCATCACCCAATGCGGAAACGATGAACAAGTCAGGATTTGCATCCACATCAGACACATAGACCAGGCTTTTGCTCTCCTTATCCCAATCGATTTCCCGCTCCCGCCACGGTGTATTGGTGATATTGCGGGCATAACCGCCTTCAGTTGACAGGACAAAAATATCTCCCCGAATAACCGCTGCGATTTTTTTTCCGTCAGGTGATAGACGATATTCACTGGCTGAGGCATTTTCTACAAAAAAAGTTAGATTATCTTTAGTCTCTGCCGGCGCTTCGATCTGAATTTGATGAGATTCATTTGTTTCGAGATCGGTTATCCAGATACCAAAATCACGTTCAAAAACCGCCCTGGGAACCTTTGCCGCGACTGAAAGCCATTTAATATCTTTTCCATCGAACTTTGTAATAGGTGTCAAATTCGTTCCATTTCTATCAACTTTCCAGATGTTTTTGTTATTAAATTTTCTATCGCTGACAAAATAGACATTCTGACCATCCACACCCCAGTCAGACCAGAAACAATTGCTTTCATCAGCAACCACCCGTTGTGCTGAATTATTGGCTAACGGTTTAATCCAAATTTTTGCACTATTGCTGCCGCGATAGCCTCTTCGCCACCAGGAGTTATTTTCCATACCGAGCGAGAAGAGCAAATTTTTTCCATCGGGACTGATTTTGCCATGATAGGGCCAGCTCCAATAAGTATCGAGCAGGGGTGCAGCATTTCCCCCGTTAATGTGAATTTTAAAAATACTCGATGATGATGATCGACTCGATCGAAAAATAATCCATTCGCCATCAGGCG
>CBFDBN010000522.1:0-3153 GCA_965603055.1 uncultured bacterium
AATGCTCGATCTTTTCAACGACCAGGATTCGATACTATCTGAGACCGCTTCGTTCCGCATCAAAAACGATAAATCGTTAATGGGTAAGATAAAAAGGAGAGCGTGGGGTGAAGCGCGTAGCGCTCCAATTAACGCTGGCAGCAAAGTAAAACAGACAATCCTTTTTATTTAGAAAGCATCACAAACAATCCTGTTTGTGAAAAGTGAACTTGAAATTACTTTTTCATATCGCCAATCCGATAAATCGAATAACCCTTTCCCTCTACCAGATATTTATATTCTTCATAATGAGACAAGCCATAAAGACTTTGCGGTTCCATGATTTGAACGATCTGTATCGCTCTTAAATTACTGGTTTCAATGATTACATCACCGGCTGAAAAAGTTTTTTCAGTCTGAATAAAGTGCCCGACTGGAATTACAGTTTCCCGGCTTTCGAAACGTAAAGTATCCCTGCCGGTTATTTTAAAAGCCTCCACCGAATAATTCTCATTAGACGATAAGGTCCTAAATTTAAAATACTGATTGTTCAGTAAGTTCAGTAATTGCTGCGTCGGTTTCTCAATAATGTAAGCCCTGGGGCGTTTTACAGCCAGGATCGGCTCTGGATGGGGACGGTAGTCTGGTAGAACAATTGTTGTGTCTCCAAGATCACGCGTGCGAACCAGGTTGACGGTCAGCGCCCGGGAAAACTTTTCAGTGTAATCTGCCTGAATAACAACTGAATCTGGAATTTGATCGGAATATTGCTTTCGGATTCTCCGAACAAATTTAGATATCTTTTCGGATTTTTCATTACAAATTTTCAGGAAAGATTGAATCAACGTTAATTGATGCTTCGCTCGCTGCCAGATTCGGTCCGATTTTGAAAATCCGTTCATACCCTCCAATATAAAAGAAAGGGTATATTGAATGCCCAGGCTGTTTCTGCCATCATTTATATCAGTCGTGCTATGCCGAACAAACTCTTCAATTCTTGACCGGGTAATCAGGTAGCGATTGGCTTTCACTCCTTGTTGGCGAGTACGATCAATCGTGGGGTCTAATATTTCACTAATGGCAAACTGCTTGAGCTGGGTTGGGATAGCAGGATTGGAAAGACAATCCAATTGCTCACCTAAATTTTTGATGAAACCCTGCCTGAGCCATGTTCTCGCGCCGTATTCATGTACATCGAGGGTAACTTCTGGTTTGTATTTCTCAAATAGATGATGCAAAAGTCGGGTTTCAGATTCAGTAAGAATAACATGGTTGCGGTTCAAATCAACGCTATTATTGTTTCTCCGCTTGTGGACTTCGTTTCCATCGGCATTTACCAGGGGCACGAGGATGAGATTTAAATTTTTATATTTTTTTAAGCCAAAATTTAGGTGTATTTCATAAAGTAACATCAAAAGCGCTTCTTTGCCCGATGGCTCATTGCCATGCTGCTGGGCAAAAATCATTACTGTTGGATTGTTATTGTTCCATTTGTCACGTTTTGGACAGAAGACAACCGGAATGTCTCGACCCAAATTTGTTTTGCCGGGTGATTCCATCTCAACTAGTTTTGATTTAGCCACAATATCGGTTAAAAATTTTATCATCTCTTGATGTGATGTTCCAATTGGTGGTGTTTGTAAAGCAAGAGGCAATTGAAGTTGGGCAAACAAAACAGATGGCAATACTGCCAAAAAGATCAGTAGTTTTTTCATGTTTAATTTCCGAGTTTTATGAAAAGTACATATTGGACAGCATATTATATTGATCGTTTACGAAACACGCGCACACACCCTTCAAAGGTTGCGAACCTTAGAAAGGATTTCTTTCAGATTTGAATATAATAATTATACGACTTCAAGCGCCTGCATTAGATCTCTAATCAACAGATCGACATCTTCAATCCCCACCGACAGCCGAACCAAACTTTCACTAATTCCAGCTTTTGCACGTTCTTCGGGATTCAATGCAGCATGAGTATTGGTAATCGGCTGATTAGCAAGACTGCTCACCCCGCCCAGGCTGGTGGCTAATTTGATGGTTTTCAGATGATCCATAAATTTCTTTGTACCTTCAAAATCAGCCTTCACCTCAAAACTGAGCATTCCGCCAAAACCAGTCATCTGTCGTCTGGCGACCTCGTAATCAGGATGCGATGGCAAGCCAGGATAATTGACCACTTTTATCTTTTTATGTCCATTCAAAAAGTGGGCGATTTTCATGGCATTTTCGTTCTGTTTCTGAATGCGTAGTTCCAGGGTACTCATCCCCCGCATCGTCAGGAAGGCAGTCATTGGATCCATCACGCCGCCAAAAATCTTACGATACTCCCAGATTTCATCTGCGTGTTGCTTATTACTACAGATGAATCCGGCAGTGATATCATGATGTCCGCCAATATATTTTGTCGCGCTGTGAATGACGATATCTACACCAAGTTCCTTAGCGTGTTGATTTACCGGGGAAGCAAAAGTCGAGTCAAGCAGGACGATGGCGCCTTTTTTGTGGGCTGCTTCTACCAGTGGTTTGACATCGATAACTCGCAGCAATGGATTCGTTGGTGTTTCCAGGTAAAGCATGGTCAAACCAGCTTCGATTTCGGCATATATTTGATCGGTATTGTCATAATTAATTCCAACGGTTTGAACGCTTAGCCTCCGAAGATAATCGTACAAAAATTGAAAGGTAGCGCCATAAATTTCATTCATGGCAACGATTCGGCTGCCTGTTCTGGTATATGTTAAAATCGAAGTCGTAATCGCTGCCATACCTGAGCTAAATGCCAGTGCTTCATCATAGCCCTCTAAATCAGCCATAGCTTTCTCGACCTCTCGAATCGTGGGATTATCCCAGCGGGAATAAATATATCCACTGCGATTTTGAACCACATCGATTAATTCATCTGAGTTGTTGAATTTGTAGGTTGCCGTTAAATAAATTGGAGGGATAACTGGTTTACCTTTCATCCTGGATACCCCGTTTTTTTTGTTGAAAAAGGTTATAGAGTTAAATAACTCCAGTGGGTTGATGTCTATTATTTAAATTGCTTTAATAACTATCTCTACTTAGTCAGATTAATATAACAAATGTCATTCCGACCGAAGGGAGGAATCTGTTAGCCATCAAATTGCGGTAAATATCAACTTATGTGCGTTATACAGATTTCTCCTCACT
>CBFDBN010000523.1:0-3143 GCA_965603055.1 uncultured bacterium
ACCAATCAAAATTTTAATTCCAATCACTCACGACTGATTACTCTTTACTGACTACTGATCACTGACAACCGATTCTCTCAAAAAACAAGCTGCCCAATGCCCGTTTTTTACCTGCTTAAATTCCGGTTCGATTTTATCACATTCGTCCATTCGATATTTGCACCGGGTATGAAAGCGACAGCCGGGTGGTGGATTAATCGGCGATGGGATATCGCCCGGTAAAAGAATGCGCTGTTTTTTCATTTTTGGATCAGGAATTGGAATCGCTGAAAGTAATGCCTCGGTGTAGGGATGAAGCGGCTGCTGATATAAATCAGTTGAAGATGCCAGCTCCACAATTTTGCCCAGGTACATTACAGCAACTCGATCGGAGATATGTTCCACCACACGGAGATCATGCGCGATAATCAAGTATGAAAGCTGAAATTCTTGTTGCAATTCCGTTAATAGATTTAGTACCTGTGCCTGGATTGAAACATCCAGCGCCGAAACCGGCTCGTCACCGATTATTAATTTGGGATTCAAAGCCAGGGCACGGGCAATACCGATACGCTGCCTTTGACCACCACTAAATTCATGCGGGTATCGCTTCAAGTGCTCTGACCTTAATCCAACACGATCGAGCAAGTAAACAACCCGCTCTCGTCTCGCTGAACCACGGGCGATTTTATGGAAGGATAATGCTTCTCCGACAATTCCTTCGACCGTCATCCGGGGATTTAACGATGAATATGGATCCTGAAATATAATTTGCATTTCCCGACGCAACTGTTGTATTTCATTTCGATTCAACTCAAAAACATTGTTATCATCAAAAATAAGTTCTCCTGACGTCGGCTCAATCAGTCTTAAAATCACTCGTGCTGTTGTTGATTTACCGCAGCCCGATTCACCAACTAATCCAATCGTCTCACCCGGTTTCAATTCAAAGCTAATGTCATCCACGGCATGAACGTATCCGCTAATCCTGGAAAATACGCCGGATTTGATTGGAAAGTATTTCTTTAGATTTTTTGCTTGTAACAGGATTGAATTCACCGACACGGTTTCAGCCTGATATTGGAATATTTATAAATAAAAAAACGAGATTCGGGATTTGGGATTCGTGTCCTTCATCTTATGAAATTCATTGTAATAAGGCATTTTTTTTCATCATAATTATTGATTTAACAGAAAGTTACTAATCGTGAATTCTTAAATAACCTGGAGTAAAACACTATCCGATCAAAAAACTTAATCTTAAGTGAGCCATGCTCCAATGAAAAGATTAGCCGCGTAACGCCCCACACGCCACGCCCTACACCCTACACCCCACGCTTTTCCGGATCTACGCTCACTTTTCCAGTTATCTTATCGATTGATATTTCAACCAAATTGCACGTTTTCATGTCAGCTAAGGTGAGTGGAGCATATTCATAACCAGTTGCATATTTCTCCATCAATTCATTCATTACAAACAGCTTTTTCTTTTCATCATTGATTTGAGATGCCTGACCAAAAACCAGAATACTCCAATATCGCATCGAAAAATTTTTGGCGTGGGGTGCAGCATATAGTTTCCCATGCCGGCTAACTTCAAAAGAAACCTTTGAATTGCTTTTAATATTTCTGATCTTTTGCCCCTTGAATCCGCAATGAAAATAAATTTTTTCATCGTTTAACACAAAATTAACCGGCGTGATATAAGGCTGATAATCATTATCACAAGTTGCCAGCCTTCCATAGACAGCTTTCTTAAGCAGCTTGAAGCACTTTTCTTTAGACATCCATCTGACAGGCATTCATCACCATTATTTTTCATGCTGCTTCCATCGCTCCGAGCAGGGCAATCAGCAAATCAATGAACTAATCTTCGCCCATTAAAACACTAACCGGCTTCAACGACTCAATATTTGCACAAACGATCTGAATTGACGATGAGATCGGCACTGCCAAAATCATCCCGATAGGTCCCCAAATGAATCCCCAGAAAATTAAAGAAACAATCACTACCAGGGGACTCATATTAAGACTTTTCCCCATGAAAGCTGGTTCGATGATATTTCCCCAGGTCGTTTGAATGGATATGAGCAAAATTGCCACCCATATCGCCGGAAAAAATCCGCCAAATTGAAAAATTGAGACTAAAATAGGAGGTCCTGTGGCGATTATAGAACCGATGTTTGGAATAAAATTGAGCAAAAAGGTTAATAGCCCCCAAATCCAGGCGAAATCAACTCCAAATATGAGTAGCACAATAGCTGCGCTGAGCCCGGTTCCCAGACTGATAAGTGTTTTAGCGACAAGGTATTTTTGCATGCCCCGGTTAATATTTTGGAAAACATCATTAAACTTTTTTGAGCGTTCGCCCGGGAATGCCAGCTCGACCCTGGTTAACAGATGTTCACGCCCAAGCAATATATAGATCAGAAAAATAAGAATTAAAAATAAGTTAGCCAGGAAATTCATAAATGAACCAACGCTTGATGAAAGAATTTTGGGTATGGACAATTTCTGCAATAGCTCAGACCAATCGATCTGCGAATAATAGTGATTGACATCCTCCCGGGGGATTTTCAACAGTTCAAGAATTTTTAAATAAAATTCATTGAATTTCGTCTGGTATTTTGGGAATTCTTCAACAAAAGTATCGATATTTGAGTAGATAAGCAGGCCGATCAAATAGAATAAAACAAAAGTAACGATCAAAACGAAAATAATAGCGATGATTTTTGGCACTTTAATTTTGCGCATTAACTTGATGGGTGCATCGAGAACAAAGGAAAAAAACAGTGCAATAGAAAGCGGTTGAAAGATAAAACCCAAAATATTCAGGATAAAACCAGACGCAAATAAAACGAGTATCCCCAGCAACACTTTGGTAGTTTTACTTTCTTGAATTATTGTAACACGGGCTTGCTTCTTCTGTGGAGCCATTGAAAAATTCGCTTAAATCAAAAATTTTTATTTACTAATTAGTGTCTGTCTGAAAAGTATCAATTATTCCTAAAAGCTGTCATTCCGAACGAAGTGAGGAATCTGATTTTTATAAAAATATTAGACTTACAGATTTCTCCCTTCGGTCGAAATGACAAAAAGTTATTTTCCAGACAGACACTAATTAATGAGTTTGCTGAAAAAGTCAGTAAAACCTATTGGAGATT
>CBFDBN010000524.1:0-3139 GCA_965603055.1 uncultured bacterium
TAATTTCAATTTTTAGAGCAAAAGTGACAATTTATTATTTTTTTGTTGATTTTAATTAAAATTATTTTAATATTTGAATCAGTAACATAATATGAAAGGCTCGATCATTCACATGGCTTCATTTTTACCAGAAAAAAGAATTCTTCTTTTCATCAGCATTATCGTAGTAAGTGCAGGAGTGGTTTTTCCTCAAAGCTACCTTGTTCATACCTATAATGAAAATGATGGACTTTCAAATTCTGCGGTCTACGATGTCGCCCAGGATACATCAGGACAACTCTGGTTTGCCACAAGAGCCGGTATCTCGGTTTACGATGGCACACAATGGAAATCATATACAGTTGCCGAGGGATTACCGGCAACTTCTTATGCAAAAATAATGGTGGATGAAAAAAACATTACCTGGATTTTGCCTCATGCCCCCAATCTATCAATTAGCTATTTTGCGGATAACAAATGGACATCCCTTCCCCGGCCCGATATCCCTGGTATTGTAAACAATTTTAGCTCGCTTGAAGTCCTTTTTGAAAATGACCAACGAACCATTTTTGCGGCAACAGATAGTGCCGGACTTTATCGATTTGCTGATGAAACCTGGCAGCAAATAACTCCTCGCGATGGCTTGCTGAGTTACTGTGTGAATGGACTTGCTCAACAAAACAATAAATTATTTGTTGCTACTGATAAAGGCATTTCCATTATTGAAGGTAATCGGATTGACAATAGCTTGAATGATATAATTCACCTACCATCTTACAAAATTGTCGGAATTACAATTGAACATAAGGAAAATGATTCTGCTCAAGATGACAAAATCTGGCTTCACGGTGAAAAATGGGTTGGGTATATTCAACAAGGGGCATTCCATCTATTTTCTGCTGATGTTAAATTTATTCTTGACAGGTTGAATCATTATATTTTAATGCAACCTGATTTGAGCGGCGGACTTTTTTATGGGAATATTTACGATATTTATCATCTAAAAAAAAGAGCTGGCAACATCGAACGTCTCGGAAGAAAAAGCAGTCTCATCACTGAAGGCGCGACATCATTTTTAATCGATCGAGAGAAAAACCTCTGGATTACCAGTCTTCGTGGCGTCAGTAAAATCCAGAGCATGCGGTTTAAAAATTATAGCAAAGACCAGGGACTACTTGAAAACGAAGTCACTGCAATTGCAGAAATTGAGCCAGGAAAACTGGTTTTTGGGCATGAAAACGGCCTCACATTTTTTGACAACAATAACTACAGGACTTTATCCTTACTGAAAGACAAAGCCACAAGCGAGGTAAGAACCAGGGTATTGGATATAAAAATTGATCGGTATAAAAATACCTGGGTTGCCGCCTCAATGTTGGGATTGGCAAAAATTGATAATGATGGAAATATCAAATGGTTCAGAAAGGAGGCTGGACTTGGAGGAACCGTAGTATCAGTACTAATCGATCGATTGAATCGAATATGGGTTTCAGAGCTTCAAGGTCTTCGTGTTTTTAATGGTGAAAAATTCATACTTCAAAACATACCGGCAATTCCCGACATAGGGGCAGGGAAAATATTTCCCTACATTCGTAAAATTTTTCAAGGTGCCGATGACGAAATTTATTTAGCAACTGTGGGCAAAGGAGTTTTGGTTTACAAAAATAAAGTATGGACTCAGTATTTATGTACCGAGCAAATCCGAGCAAATAATGTCTATTCAATATTTATAGATTCAGAAAATAGAATCTTGGTGGGGACTTTGATGGGACTGTATACCTTACAGGATAATTATTTAAAAAAATTCCAATCCAGAACCTTTGAGATCAACAGACCGGTTTATCTTATCGTGGAAGATTCAAAAAGACGTTTATGGTTTGGCACCGACAATGGCATTATTATGTGGGACGGGAATACCTCTCGAAAATATACGATTCACCAGGGCTTTGTGGGACAGGAAACAAATCGCGCTGCCGGGCTGGTGGATAGTGAGGGACAGGTGTGGATTGGCGCAGATTTAGGGGTATCCTGCTACCAGGAAGAATTCGATTATGATCAGCCGGATATTCCCCAGCCGCTCATTGAATTATTGTCCCTCGATGTGCTGGGTGAAAAAATGTTTCCCCATAACATAAACAAGCTTAATTACCTGAAAAACACAATTATCTTTAAGTTTCGCGGGATTTCATTTATTGATGAAAAATCAATTCGTTATCGATACAAGCTGGAGAATTATGATAATGAGTGGATATTTGAAGATCGGCCCAGTACACACCAGGTCAGGTATACCAATCTGTCGCCAGGAAAATATCATTTTCATATTCAGGCACAGAACAGTCTCGGCTCCTGGAGCGCCGTTAAATCATCAAGTTTGATTATCATTCGTCCTCCCTTCTGGAAAGCCACCTGGTTTCGCGGAATAGCGATTTTATCATTAATCATCATTTTATCGATGATCTACTACGCTCGTGTTTCCTTATTAAAAAGAAAACAGCAAAACCAACAAGCTTTTTCCAGCCGATTGATTGAAGAAGTCGAAAAAGGGAGAAAGCGTATCGCCAGTGAATTACACGATGGATTGGGTCAAAATTTGTTAATAACCAAAAACGAGCTTGAACAATGCCTGCTTTTGCCAGATATAAACGATCAATGTGCTGAGAATTTAAAAGAAATTTCTACCATTATTTCTGAATCCATCGACGAAGTCCGTGAAATCTCTTACAACCTCCATCCCCATCAATTAGATCGTCTGGGATTAACAAAGGCGATTCATTCTAACATTACAAAATCCTTTAAGCCGCTGGAAATTGCTGTTTCCAAACAGATCGATGATTTAGACAACCTGTTCCCTAAAGAAATGGAAATTCATCTTTATCGAATCATCCAGGAGGCACTAAATAATATTGTCCGTCATGCCGATGCAAAAAATGTATACGTCATTATAAAAAAATTGAAGCGTGCCGTAAATATTTTGATTAAAGATAATGGCAAAGGATTTGATTATCGGAAATATGCTTCGGATCAATCAAAAACCATAGGGCTGGGGCTCGCGGGCATTGCTGAACGAGTAAAAATTTTGAAAGGAAAATTAATTTTTGATTCTGTCCTGAATGAAGGAACAGCGGTCAAGATTAAAATACCGGTAGTAAGAACGTAGGGC
>CBFDBN010000525.1:0-3138 GCA_965603055.1 uncultured bacterium
TTCACAAAACAGCGCCTCCATCTGCGCCTCAATCTGATCATCGGTAAAATGACGAATATCGATCGCCCCGGTGGGACAGACCGAAGCACAAGTGCCGCACCCTTTACAAAGCGCTTCATTGATGAAAACTACCATTCGCCCATCATCGGTCTCTTTCAACTCCAACGCGTGGAATTCACAAACAGCCACACACTTTCCGCAAGCACGGCAAAGACTTTCTCTCGAAGTCGATACAATCGGCTCCAGACGAATGGTATCGCCGGATAACAATGCGGCTGCTTTCGCTGCCACGGCTGAAGCCTGTGAAACCGAGTCGGAAATATCTTTCGGTCCCTGGGCACAGCCTGCCAGGAAAATCCCTTCCATTGCCGTTTCCACCGGACCCAATTTGGGATGGCGTTCCATAAAAAATCGGTCAGAACTTCTGGGGATTTTCAATAATTCTGAAATATAAGTGCTCTCTGGCTCTCTCGGAATCATGCCCAGTGATAAAACCACTGCATCGACAGGGAATTCCAATTCGGCACCGGTTTTGGCGTGTTTAACTTTTATGGTTGATACTTTCTTCT
This sequence comes from uncultured bacterium, assembly GCA_965603055.1. Taxonomy (GTDB): domain Bacteria; phylum Zhuqueibacterota; class Zhuqueibacteria; order Thermofontimicrobiales; family Thermofontimicrobiaceae; genus CBFDBN01. The sequence goes on from CBFDBN010000525.1 coordinate 570, forward strand.
TGCCGGCAAATTCGGGTTTGTTATCCAATTCATACGGAATAAATAAGACTCCCATACCACGGGCTTCCCGATACATTTCCTCGGCACCACGGCTGTAAACCCGAATATCCCGATGGAGAATAATCACATTGATTCCCATTTTCTTCAAAGCAATCGCTTGTTTAATAGCAGCCTGGCAACAATAGCGGGAGCAGCCGGGATTGCCTTTATCACCACGGGAACCGACACATTGAATGTAAGCCACAGTCCCGGGTTTCTTTCCATCGATTTCGAGATAATCGCCGCGGAAGATCATTTGTTCAAAAAAGTCATTGGTGAAAACGTTGGTGAAAGAGCCAAATCCATACTCACCCCGTTCAGGTCTATAAAGGTCTGCGCCGGTGGCGACCACAATCCCACCAACCTGAAATGTTTTTCGACCATTTTTTGAGGAATCTTTGTTTTGAACCATAACTTCAAAATTACCGACAAATCCATTAACACTTTTGATCTCGGAATTAGTCAAAACTTCGATATTGGGATTTTGTAGTTGTCGGTACTTTCGTTCGAGAAGTTCACTGCCTGGTTTATAGCTGGGATAAAGCGTTGATAAATCTTTCACCCTGCCGCCAAGTTCTTTTGCTTCCTCAATTAAATAAACCTTAAATCCACGAATCGCCAGATCGATACTGGTTTGAATGCCAGAAATACCACCACCGACGATCAGAATATCATGGTTGATTTTTAATTCACGGGTTTCTAATGGATTGAGCAGTCGAGCACGGGCAATTGCCATTCTCACCAAATCTATTGCTTTTCTGGTGGCAGCTTCCGGTTCGTTGGTATGCACCCATGAGCATTGATCCCGGATATTGACCATTTCAAATAAGTATGGATTCAATCCGACTTTAGCAATGGTTTCCTGAAAAATAGGTTCATGGGTTTTGGGCGTACAGGCAGCAACAACAACTCTGTTCAATTGATGCTCAGCTATTCTTTGTTGAATCTCATTTTGCGTACTGGCAGCACAGGCGAACATGGTTTCATCACAAAAAGCCACATTGGGCAATTTGCGAGCATAATCTGCTACCTGCTTCACATCCACCACGCCGGCGATATTAATTCCGCAATGACAAACGAATACGCCAATTCGAGGTTCGCCACTGACATCAACCTGCGGAATTTCCTCTTCAACACGATCAATTTTTGAGTCCATTACATATTGCGAGGCACGGATCGCTGCTCCCGACGCATCAGCAATCGAATCAGTGATGTCTTTCGGGCTGATCGCACAGCCGGCAATGAAAATCCCTTCGCGACTTGCGTCAAGCGGGTCGGAACATGGATCGACTTGTTTCACAAATCCATCTTTGTCAATATCAATTTTCAACACCTCGGTTAATTTTCCACTGCGAGTTGACGGAATGAGTGCTGAGGACAACACAGCCAGGTCGACTTCTTCTTTCTCTATTTTTCCAGTTTGAATGTTTTCGTAAGTAATAACAGTTTTGCCAGTGACGGGATCTTCGACAATTTTTGAAGGTTTGGCATTGATAAAAGTCAATTTGTCCAAATTGGCGGCTCGTTCAAAAAACTCTTCGAAGCCCTTGCCAAAGGCTCGAATATCGATATAGAAAATTTTCATTTCGGTGTCGGGGAAATGCTCGTGAATTATTAATGCATCCTTCATCGCATTCATGCAACAGATTCGGCTGCAATAAGGAATGTCACGTTTCATATTTCTCGAACCGACACACTGGATAAATGCAATGTGTTCAGGCGTCTTTCGATCGGTAAACTTGATCAATTCACCCCTGGTGGGTCCACTCGAAGAAAGGATTCGTTCCAATTCCATAGTGGTAACGACATTCTCGAAACGAGTATATCCGAATTCGCTGGCTTCCCTGGGATCATAATAGTCAACACCTGTGGCGACAATGATTGAGCCGACAGGAACTTCTACAATTTGATCCTGTTCGTCATAATCAATGGCATTTTTCTCGCAGACTTCAGCACACCGGGCGCAAGCTAACGGGAATGTACCAAGACAATCTTCAGCAATACGGATATAAGCATTGGGAACAGCTTGCGGGAAGGGACGGTAAATCGCTTTTCGAGCGCCGAGACCGACTTCAAATTCATTCGGAACAACGATAGGACATGCTTTCTCGCAATCGCCACACGCTGTGCACTCTTCGATATTGACGTACCTGGCTTTTTGCAAAATTTTTACCCGAAAGTCTCCTGCCTGACCTGTGACGTCCAGAACTTCACTATTCGTAAATAACATGATATTCGGATGCCGACCGACATCCATCATTTTGGGGCCGAGAATTCAGATGGCGCAGTCCATTGATGGGAACGTCTTATCCAGTTGCGCCATTTTCCCGCCGATACTTGGATCTTTTTCTACTAGAAATACCTGGTATTGTGAATTCGCCAGATCCAATGAAGCCTGCATCCCTGCGATTCCGCCACCGATGACGAGGACACCTTTATTCACGAAATGCCTCCGTGTGTTTTTAATTAGTTAATCTATTTTCAAAAGCTACTTATAAACATCGCCTCTAAAATCTATTTTATCGACAAA
>CBFDBN010000526.1:0-3127 GCA_965603055.1 uncultured bacterium
CAAAGGCGAATATAGCAACAAGCGTGATTGTCATGTTGAACCTGATTGGATTTTGATTTACGCAATCGAAGATGATGAGCTTGTTTTATATCGCACCGGCACGCACGCTCAACTTTTCCATTGAGGTATAGCAGATTAAATTTCAATTTTGTTGTTGAATATCAGGTTATAAACATTAACATTCAATTTCTTACCTAAAATATCTATTCATCCTTGCCGGCAATCGAAAAACACTACGCAATCACAAACGTGCCACAGCCAAAATGTGTCTGCTTGCCAATATGAAGAATCGAAGCTAATTCTAAATAGGGAATGATCGAGCGGGGGATGCCTTTGAATTGCTGGACACCAAAAAACCTGCCTGGCCAGTTGGATGGCGCGGATCGGATGTTATATTTATTCATCGAAATGTTAGCGACTTTTTCCATAGCCAGGTGGAATGATTTGCGGTCTTCATCGGTTAAAAATTCTCCCACGTTTTCAGGTATTTTATTTCGTCCGTGCAAGAGTTCATCGATGCGAAAGATCAGGCTCAGCAAAATTAATGGCAGGGTTGGCGCATTATTGACCAGCAGCGTGATGTCTTTCAGCGAGAATTCAAATTTGCTTAAATTCGAGATAACATCGACTAAGTCAAATGGGCTCATCCAGTTCAATCGTGCAAAATGATGACGGAATTTCGACTTGAGTCTCAGCTTTTCACACCATTGAAATGGCGTGGCTCGATAACGCAGGTCTAATTTTCCATTGGTGACAAGCGGTTCCCAGTTGTTTCCCCGGGCGGCATAAACATCAAGAATGTCAAAATGTCCCCACAGCCGATTTTTTTGATTCCATTGCGGAGCAGATGTGAAGCTGGCTTCTTCCATTGCCGGTAAAATCACCTCTAAAAACAAGCCATGATCGGCATGTTCGCCAAACAGTTTCAACTCCCAGAAAATCAATTCATCTTTGCCATAAGTCCGTTTGCCGGGATAAACAAGCAGTGTGGCATTGATGGGCCAGGCGATACCGGGAATGGATTCTTTTTTTCCTTTTTGATACTTCGATTTATTATCAATATAATTGATCAATGGCTCCAGCGTTTTTTTCCAGGCAGTTTTTTCGCTGGATGGCAGGCGCTGGGCAATGATGGACCCGATCACCCGGGACAAATCGATTGATAAATAGCGGGGAAGATACGCTATTGAGCTGTTTACCCGCCAGACGATCAGGTAGCGGGTGAGGTTAATTCGATTGAGGAAGGACAACATAGCTGATCAATTGATAAAAAAATTCTGTTTGCGATTTGGTCCATTGCCGAACTTTCCAGGCGCTCAACATATCTTTGGCTTCCTGGGACAATTGCCCCAGGAAACGACCCCAGTAAAATTGCTCTTCCTTGGGATCTGTTAAATTCAACAACTCAAAAAGCTCCTTTTGCTGTTGCGGAAACAACTTGGCTCTGAACACTTCGACCATCTCCAACATGCTGATAAAGTCGGAAATCGTGTAAGTAAGCAATCCTTCCTGTTCTCGCCTTTTAGGATTGATAACCTGGTGCGGATTGGTGTAAAAACGAATCCGCAGTTGATCCATTAAAAACGTGGCTTCATGGTGAATCGCCCAGGTCAGGTAATCACCGATATGGAGATTGCGATACTCACCAATCGAAGGAAATATTTGAAGCAGTCCTTTCAAGCTCAATCCAGAATAAATAACCAGATCCTGGAGCCACTGTTTGAGGTATTGGCGATGCATCATGATGAGAAAGTGCTGATCATCGTGAATATAGATGCCAAAGAGACTTCTTGAAGGCTTGCTTTCACGTAAGCGGCGAGAGATTTGATTGACGTACCCCCAAAGCACCACTGCACTATATGATTTGAGGGCAGCTTGTTCCTTTCGCTGAATAATTTTCTCACAAAATCGACAATAACGGGTATACTTCTTTTTCTCTTTCACGGGAGAATAGACTCGACATCGCTGGCACAAATTCCCAATTGCCGATATTGGTCCCCCCAGCTCGAATTGAGATGGATCAAATTCTGGATCGTCGGAAAAATACTTCAACGTCGCTAACAACTCAGTGCCGCTGCGACAGCGACGGAGCCAATCAAATTTGTTTAGCATTCAAAGCCTCTTGTAGCCTGTCATAGTTAGCGATCACCCCGGGATTGATCCAATCGGCTGCTTTTAAAGGCGAGCGCCAGTCGTCTTCTGCTTTGCCAGCGTAGCGATTTTCCCATTTAATCAGATAGCTATTATCGAGCAGTTTCAATTTCAAGCTGCCAAATCCTAAATACCTCGCCTTACCCATTTTGTGAGCCAATCCATCTTCCAGTGCCATACACCAGGTCAATCGCTGCAATTCCTCTTCCAGTAGATTCCAGAAGCGAATGGTAAAGCGACAACGAGCCCCGGGCAGAATGGCTCGCATGTAACTTGCCTTTACGGTATCAGGCTTGAAATCATCCATTTTTTGAACAACCGGGGCAAGTGGAGCGTGGGGGAAATAGCGCCAATCTTCACCAATTCGCAAAACTCCCGCCTGGGCTTTTGGAACATTTTTCCACTCGCCATCGATAAACTGCCAGTTGCCATAAGGATACGGAACTTTGAACCAGGCAAGCTCCGGCTTATCAAATACGGCAAAGTTGAATGAAAGTCTTCCGGCAATCGCCTGGTTTTGACCAGCACCGACCCAGCCGAACAGGCTGTCCACCGGATTCAGCTTGCTGAGATCCGGACTTTCATTTTTGGAATCAGTTGCCTTCGCATAAATATGTCGGATCATTCCCCGAATGCTCTTGGCTGGCAGCGCATATTTTTTTTCGTTGGCACGCTGCGAAGCTTCCGGCGGCGCGATGGAGAAAAAGTCCCAGCCATTAATATGCTCCTCATCTTTGATGATGCGAAATGAAGGCTCGCCACTCTCTGATATGCTCAGGGGAGTTAGAATTTCAGCTTCCAGTGAAAGCGTTCCGCAAAATCCACCAAAGGATCGATGCGAGATAAAACCCTGCGTGGTTTTGGGCGGCGTTTTTGGCAGGCGATTGATGTCAAACCGAATTGGCTCTTTGGATTCGAGGAACGTAAATACAGCGTCACCTTGCAGTTTCAGCGTATGCCAGATGCCACTCTTTTC
>CBFDBN010000527.1:0-3113 GCA_965603055.1 uncultured bacterium
ATCATTAAAAAATCATTCAAGCACCACCAATCGCATTATTGATTTCGCTGGTTGTAAGTGGGTTGTTAAATCAGGCTATTGGGGACCAGGACCGAACTATTTTTCGGATAGCGAACAGAGTGTTTGGCTGGATGACAGTGGGCGGCTGCACATGAAAATCAGGAAGATCGGTGATAATTGGTATTGTCCCGAAGTTTACACGCAGCGTTACACAGGATACGGCGAGCATCGCTTTTTAATCGAATATGATTTGACCAACATGGATAAAAATGTGGTGTTGGGATTGTTTGTGTATGCCAATGACGCCAGTGAGATAGATATTGAGTTCGCCAAATGGGGCGATCCCAATCTTAATAAAATCGGCTCATTTACGATTCAACCTTATACCGTAAGCGGCAACATGGTCAGGTTTGATGCCAATACCGACAGCATCCGAACGACACACTTTTTTAATTGGCAGGAAAATTACGTGCTGTTTGGCAGCATCGAGGGACATCACGAAGGCCCGTACCCTTCGCCAGATTATTTCATTCACCAATGGATTTACTGGGGAGATGATAATCCAGGCGTTTCCCACAATCTTCGGACGCATATCAATTTTTGGTTATTCCAGGGGAATAGCCCTGTGGAAACATCGAATTTGGAAGTTATTATCACAAAAGTAATTCAGCCTCAATCGGTCAATATCAAAACAGATGAGCCAAAAAATGAGCTGCCCGATCAATTCAAGCTGAACCAGAACTATCCCAATCCTTTTCATCAGAAAACAACTTTTGAATACTGGTTGAATGAAAATGATTTGATCACCATTGACATTTTTAATCTGTTGGGTAGAAAAGTCGATACAGCGGTCAATTCATACCAATCGGCGGATAGACATACTTTCACTTATGATGCTAAAGAGCTTCCCCCTGGAGTCTATTTTTATCGAATGCAGGGGAATGGTTTTAGCCAGATCAGGAAAATGATTTTGATGAGATAAGCTCAAGTTGAAACTATGATAAATCAAGGTAAATTATGGTAAAACACAAAACACACTTAACACAATTCATCATTTCATTTCTAATTTCAAATCTGCTTTTAATTTCCTGTGGCGAGCAAAGCATTGATCAAAATATCGATGAAAAAATCCTTGCCAGGATTGGCGATAAGACGATTTCGATAAATGAATTCATTCGGCGGGCGGAATACACCATCCGTCCCCCCTATTGTAGTGATGAAAATTATATTCATCGAAAAACTGTGCTCAATTCGCTTATCGCTGAAAAGCTGCTGGCATTAGAGGCAGGCGAAAATAATGAGCTGACTCGAAATGAACAATTCCTGGATTACATCCGTGGTCGCCAGGAACAGGCGATGCGGCAATGGCTCTATCATCAAGTTGCTTATAAAAAAGTCAAGCTGGATACCAATGAAATTAAGAAGATTTATAAGCTGGCTGGCAGAACTTATAAATTGGAATACTGCAGCGTTGAGGACAGCGCCATTGCCAGCTTGATTCAAAAAGAAGTTTTGAAGGGGAATGGATCATTCGAAGACGCCTGTCGCAAACACCTGGGAACATTTGAAATCCCAAAACGGGAAATCAGTTGGAACAAAAAAAATGATTATGTGATTCAAGACGCCCTGTTTGCCGAGCCGTTGAAAAAAAACCAGCTTGTGGGACCTGTGCAAACTGAAGAGGGCTATTATCTCCTGATGAACGTAGCTGGCTGGACAGATCGAGTCGTTTTTGCAGACACGGATGTTCAAAACCGCTGGAACGATGTGACTGAACACCTGACCGAAAAACATGCCATTCAAATCTACGAAAATTATATTGCCAGCGTGATGAAGGGCAAGCGGGTCGAATTCGCCAAAGATACCTTTTTCAAATTGGCGGAGATCGTTGCCCCCCATTACCTGAAAACTGAACAGGAAAAAAAGGAAGCGTTTAACCAACGGTTCTGGAAAGATGAGGTCGTTCCTGGAGCGATTGGCGGGAATATCGAACAAATTTTGGATCACTCGCTATTACAAATAGACGGACAAACCTGGACGGTTGCAAAATTGGTAAAAGAGCTCCGGTCACATCCGCTGGTCTTTCGAAAAAGAACAATGAAAACCAGCGAATTTCCTGATCAGCTCAAACTGGCAATTGTCGATCTCATTCGGGATAAATATCTCACCCGGGAAGCCTATAACAGGGGCTACGACAAAATCAGCATTGTGAAACGCAACACTAATATGTGGACGGATAACTTGCTTTCGTTATATCAAAAAAATCGTTATCTTGAAAAAGTGGAGAACCAGGGCAAAAATTTTATGGATGTTATCACTAAAAATCTAAATCCATATATCGACAGCCTGCAGACAAAATATAATGATGTCATCGAAATCGATACCGGGGCATTTGAGAAGATCAAGTTGACGAGAATCGATATGTTTGTGATTCAGCGGAATACGCCGTTCCCTACGATTGTGCCTTCGTTTCCGCTGCTGACGACCGATAATAAATTGGATTATGGAAGGAAGATGAGAAATGATGAGATGAAAAAAAAGAATGTTTCTACAGATTTTTGAGTTTATGGGGGGAATATTTGTGCGAGATAGATATCTGCAAAATAAGATACGGTGTCATTTCGAGCGGAGCGAGAAATCTGATTAACTAATTGATATAATAATACATACAGATTTCTCACTCCATGCACCCCCAGCGGACATCGCACCCCGACTGTGATTGCCATCATACCGGTTCTGGGTTTAGATATTGAGACGTTTAAAGGCGGCTCATGGATGATTCAGCAGGCATTGGCGCAGGAAGAGCCGATCCGCCCATTCCAGAAGAAGTTGTCGCTGCTGGGGAGAGAGTTTTGGCTGCTTGCAAGAAAAATGGCGTCTTTTTCCTCGATAATGTTTTACCTGATAATGTTGAACAACAGATTGACAAAGGTGTGATGATCGGTGCTGGGAGGAGAGAGGACTCGGCAGAAGCGGGGAGGAAGTATACGAAAAGGAAGATGCCGTGGTGAGAAAGATATAACCTAATGATTACCTGCCAGATTTATTTAAATTTTTTTCCAATATTGGAAAAAAATGTCTATATTTATACAAAAAACTTTAATTTTCCTAAT
>CBFDBN010000528.1:0-3085 GCA_965603055.1 uncultured bacterium
GGGACATCTGGCGCAATATCAAGATTTTGTCGATGCAATCCAAAATGATCGAGAGCCAATGGTGAACGGCTTCGAAGGGAGAAAAGCTTTGGAGATTGTGCTGGCGATTTATCAGTCTTCGAGAGAAGGTAGGACGATTCAGTTCTGATTTACATTTACTATTGTTTTGGATGCGGTATTGGAAAATTGGATTACTGGAGTTTTGGATTCTTGCAGTTATGGAACTCTGAAAGCAGCCAGTTTATTGATCAACTCTGGATAATATTGGATAATAAATCAGTAAAATCTGCATTCGCCTGATCCATCAATCCACTACTCCACAAATCCTTGGTATGTTATGGTAATTTATAATGAATATTGATCAAATCAAACATCATACAAGCACTACCACATGGCAATCATTTCAACGTTAATAACAAAACTCATTCCGCTCTACATCATTATCCTGTTCGGCTACCTGCTCGGTCGTTATTCGGAGATCAACCAGAAAACGCTCTCTAATTTGTTGATTAATCTCATCTCGCCAGTTATCACATTTGGATATATAGCCAGAGCCCCGTTTAATTTTTCAACAGCGACAATTCCGATTACTTCCCTGCTGATAGGGATGATCATGGGATTCACTTTTTATTATCTATCCAAAACAATTTTTAAGGATTCAACAGCAAACCTGGTGGCGCTGGCTGCATCCACAGGGAATATCGGATATTTCGGAATACCGCTGTTTGTCATGCTGTTTGGCGATGAAGGATTGGGCAGTTATATGTTGGCTGTGACAGGTTACCTCGTATACGATTACACTATCGGATATTATTTTGTGGCACGCGGTCATTATGATATTCGCACCAGCTTAAAGCGTTTGCTTAAACTGATACCCATGTACGCTACCTTAGCAGGGCTTATCTTTTCGATGTTTCAAATTTCTGTGCCGCAGCTTTTTTCAGAACTGCTGACAAATTTTCGGGGAGCTTTTGTTGTGTTGGGCACGTTGCTCGTGGGAACCAGCATCTCTCGATTGCGTATTCAATCCATTGATTGGAAATATTTGTTGGTCACTTTTGCGGGCAAATTTGTTGCATTTCCGCTACTGGCTTTATTGATTATCATCATCGATCAGCAAGTGCTTCAGATTTATGACCAGACTTTCTATCATATTTTATTCATCTTTTCCGTAGTGCCTCTCATGGTGAATGTCGTCGTTTTTGCATCACACCTGGATGTTCAGCCAGAAAAAGCAGCGGCAGCAGTTTTTATCAGTACTATTTTTGCCTTGTTTTATATTCCGATTTGTTTTATATTATACCAAATGCTCAAGTTTTGAGTGAGCTAAATTATAAAGTGACTAAAGTTTAGTTAATCATAATGTGGAGGTTTCAATGCGAGACGGAATGAACTATGCGCCAACGGCTTTTGTGGAAAAAGTATGTGAAAAGGGAGATTTTCCCATTGCAGCGATTAGCCTGGAACACGGACATATTTATGGCATGTGCCAGGGTTTGGAAGCAGCAGGCGCCAATGTTGTGAAAGTTTATGATGAAGATCCGAAAAAAGTTGAGCAATTCAAAAAACTATTTCCTGATGCAAAACCAGTTTCATCAGAACAAGAAATTTTGGAGGATAATTCAATCAAAATGGTCGCCACAGCGCATATTCCATCCGAACGAGGTCCGCTGGGACTTCGAGTGCTGGATCACGACAAAGATTTTTTCACAGACAAAGCACCGTTCACCACATTAGCCCAATTGGAAGCAGCACGAAAAAAGGTAAAAGAGATGGGCAAAATTTGGGCAGTGTGTTATAGCGAACGGGTCCAGAATGAAAGTGCTGTTTTCGCAGGTCAATTAATCGAGCAGGGAGCAATTGGCAGGGTGCTTCAGGTGATTGGCTTGGGACCCCACCGATTGAATGCACCATCCCGTCCCGACTGGTTTTTTATCAAAGAAAAATATGGTGGAATCATCTGCGATATTGGCAGTCACCAGGCAGAACAGTTTCTCTATTATGCTAGCGCAAAGGATGCAAAAGTAGCAAGCAGTCATGTGGCGAATTATCATCATCCACAATATCCAGAATTGGAAGATTTCGGAGAGGTCAATATGGTAGCAGATAATGGCGCCTCCAATTATTATCGAGTTGATTGGTTTACCCCCGATGGTTTGCGAACCTGGGGCGATGGCAGAACATTCATTTTAGGCACCGAAGGTTACATCGAAATGCGGAAATATATTGATGTCGCCAGAAGTGAGGATGGCGATCAATTATGTCTTGTCAATAGTGAAGGAGAACAACATTTTTCTTTGAAAGGAAAAGTTGGCTTCCCATATTTTGGACAGTTAATTCTTGATTGTCTCAATCGAACTGAAAATGCCATGAGCCAGGAGCATACGTTTAAGGCGGCGGAGCTGTCGCTGATTGCGCAAGACAAGGCAAAGCGGATTGCATAGCCCATAAATAAATTAGATTGACGATGAATATATTTTTAAACCTAATCAACCAAATTTGATAAATTTTATTCATAAAATAATCTCAACTCCCTTTAAACCGATCTCCATTGTGTGGAAAGAAATAGAGGGACAGCCAAAAATACAGAGAATTTTTCTTTCGAATGAAAGAGTGGTTGCCACTAAATTGGTTGATCAAATCTATCCGCTATCCAAAATTGGATCACGTTTACAAATCGATGAGATCGCAGATAAAATTGTTCGGTTCCTGAACGGTGAGGATATTGTTTTTTCTTTGGATATGGTAGATTGGGATTTAATTAAGCATTTTCAGAAAAAAGTTCTGGTTGCAGAACATGGCATTCTGAGAGGATGGGTCTCAACTTACCAGCGACTTGGGAACCGTATCGGAAATCCCAAAGCCGCAAGGGCAGTCGGAACAGCTTTAAAAAATAATCCTTTTCCAATTATTATTCCCTGCCATAGGGCGATCCGATCTGATGGATCATTGGGCGGATTTCAGGGCGGAATGAAGATGAAACGGGCGTTGTTAGAAATGGAAGGGATTAGATTTTCTGCTGATGGTATAGTAGCGACTAAAAAATTTTATTATTAAATGGCATCTTTCGATTCACTTTCTGTAA
>CBFDBN010000529.1:0-3076 GCA_965603055.1 uncultured bacterium
GCTTCGGTAAAGGTTCATCAGCCCGCCCTGTTGAGGATCTCAATTAATCGGGCGTATTCGATTTTCAGTGTCCGCAAAGCAGGATCGTTTAGAGTTAAGGTTTAATATTTGTGTACGGCTGACGTGGACTCAAGTGGTGAGATTATTGTTCAGATGCCCCAGGGATATTATGTCTTCGTTAACGATCAGCAAAAATCAGCAGATACGACAACATTTAAAATTAAGGAGCAGATTACCTGGCAGGTACAACCGCCGAAAGACAAGTCAAATAATGACACCATAACTGTGGAAATCTACAAGCCGCCTTTTGATATGAATACCGGGTCATTTGCGTCAATTGAGAATTTTAATCCTTTTGATACCTTGATTGTGAAAACGGTTCCTTCGTTGTTATCGATTGATTCCTGGGTGATTACCGGACCCGAAGGAGCAAGAGACGATACTTTATCGACATTTCAGGATTTTTGGGTTCAGCTTGATGTAAGCGCCTCAGAAAATATGGATAGCCTCTGGGCTGAACTTTCCCTGCCGGAGGGTTTTGGTTTGGGATTGGGGATGAGTCCAGTAAAAAACCTGGCGTCGAACCGGGCGAGCTGGAAATTAAAAGCCTCTGAAAGCGCCCACTCATACCCGGAATGGATAAAAGTAAAGGTCTCCGGAACAACCGGTTATGAAACTCAATCGGTTGAGGATAGTATCAAAGTTATTACCGAAGATCGTGCTTTCTTAAGTTTTGGAAGAATTGAGATCAGGCCCAATGAACCAGATAGTATTCTATCGATTGGGCAGGAATTTGAACTTAGCGCTACAATTCTAAATTCAGGGGAAGCCCAGGTGGTTGGGCACGGCTATCTTAAATTAAATTTTGGGGCGACCGGAATTTCTACTGTTCAAGATGACACGGTCAAGCAATTTACTCCGAGGACGCCGGTAACATGGAAGTTAAAAGCACCCGCAGTTGAAACGATCAATGCGCCAATCACGGTTTCAATCGACACGATTCCTCAGGATGAGAATACTAATGAAACGGCGGCAGTGCACAAAAAGTTTGAATATTTTCATGTTGAAACGCATCAATCAGGCAATGCCTGGATTGATTCATTATGGATCACATCTCCGTCTGGCGCACTGGATAAGGAGCTTTCAACCTACCAGACTTTTACAGTTGAGGCAAATCTCAAGTGGAATAACTGTCGTAATTTATCCACTACCTTACATTTGACCGGGGGATTTACAACAGCAGAATCTAATCCCAAAACGCCAACTGGCACAGGACAACAAGGCAAGGTGAGCTGGACCATTAAAGCGCCTGAAGACCCGGTTCAGGATCAACCGATCTGGTTGACCCTGTCGGCTCAGGATATTAACAGTGGCACCAATTTTACGATTGCCTCGGATTCACTTTTAGCTGATGTTGTAAACCGGGCAGAGGTTCAACTGAACTATAGAATTGTAACGAAAAGCGCCCGAGATAATATTGTTTCTACCGGTCAAAACTTTGTTATTGGAGCCTTTCTATCTAATTCAGGCCAGGCGAAATTATCAGGTAATTATAGTGTAACGCTCAATCTTCCCGATGGACAGGGATATACTTTAATGGATTATCAAACGTTAACGACAACGTGCAATGACACGGTTTTCTGGACGATTCAATCACCGCTTTATGAAAAAGATGCAAAAAATATTCACATCCAATTGGTCAGTTATCCCCGGGATGAGAATACCAGTGTCCCGGTTGCAGCAGATGCTATTTTGCTAAAAAATGTGTATATCCCAATTCAAACCGAAGAGAAAACAGTAACAATTGCAACTTTTTTACCAAGAGAAAGATACACGGTTGCTCGCGGGGATACATCTGTTCCCATGTTAGGACTTGAGCTGACCTGTTCTGGAAATGCTAACTCGAACAATATTTTGTTTAGCGGCGTTAAATTGAAACTAAAAAATCGGTCAGGAGAAATAATTGAAAACCCGGGAAGTGTTATATCACGACTATCTGTTATTGACTTTTACCAGAATTCTTTAGTTTATGGCGAGATTAACAGCATTCAATTGGATAATCCGATTGAAATTTTATTCAGCCAGATCGATACGCTAAAACCGGAGATTTCTAACAAAATCGTTTTTTTGGTAGACATCGTTGCCAATACTGAAATAAATGATTTTCAGCTTGCAATTGACTCCACCGATGCATTATATTTAGTGGATGAAGAATCTGGTCAGTTGCCAAAATTTAAAAACGAAAATGGTCAAAAATTAGAAGTTTTAAATATCAGATCAAATCCATCTGTAATCGTAGAATCGAATTTTAAGAAGGCGTTTGGTAATTATCCCAATCCATTCGGAAATCCAAATCGCCCGGTAACAAAATTTATTTATTTTCTAGATCAGGATACTGATGTTAATGTTAAAATTTACACTTTAATCGGTGAATTGGTCTGGTCTGGTTCCTACACCGCCAGCGATCCCCAGGGTAAAAGAGGACACCACGAGGGTGATATTACCTGGGATGGAAGGAATGATAAAAGTTATAAGGTTTTAAATGGCGTTTACATTGCCAGGCTATCGACTGGCTATGGAAAAAACGCTATCATAAAAATTGCAGTCATAAAATAAGTGGGTGAAGAGCAATGAAAATATTAAAGTTCCCAGCATTCGGTTTATCCGTAATTATGCTTCTGTTATTTTCGTATGGTATCGCCAATGCACAGGGGGATGGCTATGCCGGACCGCACGAAAATTTTATTCTTGGTGTTGGCGCACGGGCATTGGCTTTGGGTAATGCTTACGTCGCTGAACCGTATGATGCAACAACGATTTATTGGAACCCGGCCGGCCTGGACCTTATCCAGTATAAAAATGCCAGTTTATTCTATACAAATTTGCTTGCTGGAACGGGAAGCCAATACTATTTTGCAGGGTATGTTCATCCCACAATAAATTTTGGAACTCTGGGAGCCGCTGTTATTGGTATTGGTACTGGAGATATTCAAGAAAGAGATGAAAACGCTGTTCCTGGCGGAATAGCGACTTATGGCAGTTACCAGTTGCTTTTCTCTTATGGTAAACAACTGCC
>CBFDBN010000530.1:0-3071 GCA_965603055.1 uncultured bacterium
AAAATTGCTTCGAATCGCTTGCAGAAACGGCGGATGCCACAATTGCAGAAATTCTAACAAACAGGTGACGATCAAAACGATGAAAGCGATTTTCCATGGTTTGCTTTTCGGAAAAAATAAAAAAGCAACCAAACACCAGAATATCTCATAAAAGGCGCCACCCAACGAGTCATTCACCCAGGAAGCTGCTGGTCCCGGGTAAAATTTACTCAGAAATCCAATCGGTGTGATTGTCAAAATCGAAATCAAGGTCCATCGGAATCTTTTTGTTTTGAATTGCTCTTTTATCATTTTTGTTGAATATACTTAGTAAAGGTTAAAATGTAACAATATCATTTATGTCAAGATAACTTAACTTTCCCCCACAGATTGAATAAGTCCCACAGATGTTTCTTAATTCATTTTTTCATCTGCGGGTTTCTTCAATCTGTGGGGGGATCTTATTTAAAATATTAATATTAGAAAACAACCTGTAATCAGTATAGTTAAGTTGGTTAAGTGAATTATGTCATCAGATCTTCCCCCAGCTACGAATTAACCAATCGCCCAATTACTAAATTACCCAATTACCTATTCCACAAATTACCCAGTTACCAAATTACCTAATTACCCAATTACCAAAATTCTCCAGATCAACAATTCCTTTATCATTAAAATATATGCCTTCGCTCTCCAATAAAAGCCGCTGTTCAATACTCTCACTGCCATCGTTTCGCAGACTGATTTTGCCCTGGCTATTGATGACCCGCTGCCAGGGGACATCAGAACCAGGCTTAAGCGCAGCTAAAGCATAGCCGACCATTCTGGGGGTACATTCCCCGACAATTTTGGCGATCTGACCATAAGTAGCGACTTTGCCATGGGGGATTTGGCGGATAACCTCATATATTCGATCATATTTTCTGATCGTCATTATAACTCCAATTAAAAGAATTGGAGTGCAATTCCTTTATGAATTGCATGATGCAGTGCATAAAGGCACTGCACTCCCTTTTCAAATCTCCATTACCCTTTCAAAGGTTGCAAACATTTGAAAGGGTAGGAGGTTATATCTTAACTTAATGAGTGCAATCCCATAATTTCGGCGTCCAAAAGGATTTACCCGATAGAGAGATTAGCCAACTGCTGAAGCAGTTGCAATATGACTTTTCTCTGATTCTTCACCATAATAAATTATGGTGTTGGCTCAAAAATAGTTGTAACAGCACCATGATTCATCATGGTGGTCATAATGCAACAATCCCTTTACATTAACTGCTTTAGCAGTTTAAAAACAATATTAAAACAAGACCGGTCTGAAATTATAGGATTGCACCCTAACTTAATGGCGTTGCTCTATTGGTTAGATAATAACAAATTTATAAATAATTGTCAATTAATTTTTCAGAATAATTCAATTCTTGCATCTGAAAATTATAAATAATATAATTGAAATTAAATTGTTGTAATTTTTATTAAAATTTTATATATTAAAATTTTACAATCAGAGATTATAATGAGATTGAAAAAAGCAGAAAAATAGGAGTTGATTTGATGGAACTGGAACAAAACAATGATAATGTCGACCTGGAGAAAGTAGAACAACAAAAAACTGGAGGTATCAAGCGACGTGACATCTTGAAGGGAATCGCCAGCCTGCCTGTTTTTGGTGGTTTTTTATATGCCCTGTTCAAAAAGAAATCGTTTGACAATTTTAAAAAAAATGAAATCCTTTCAGAATTAAAGGATACAACCGAATCACCTGACATTCCTGCCAGAGCTACAACGAAAAAAACCGGAGTATTGGTTCGAATTGGGATCATTGGCTTTGGTGCCCGGGGTGAACAGCTTTCCCGTGCATTGGGATTTGCCCATCCAGCCTGGATTGAATCGAGGAAAAAATCAGCGGAGCAAAATAAAATGGACCGGACGCTGGAAGACTGGATGAGCCAGGAAAATCTGAATGTCGCGATCACTGGCATCTGTGATGTTTTCGATTTAAGGGCTGAGCGGGGACTCATTGTGGCAAAAAATGATGCTGGACCGGGAGGCACCAATGTAAATCCAACCAATATCAAACGGTATCGCAGCTATCATGAAATGCTGGAAAGTCCAGAAATTGACGCCGTCATTATAACGACACCAGACTTTCATCATGCTCAAATGTCCATCGATGCGGTCAACTCAGGAAAGCATGTTTATTGTGAAAAATGTATGACTCGCACGGATGATGAAGCTTATCGAGTATTAGCCGCAGTAAAAAAAGCTGAAAAAAACAAAAATATCGTGTTTCAATTGGGACATCAATATCATCACAGCTATGCTTTTCCGAAAGCCAGGGAAATTGTTGATAAGAATATTATCGGAAAAATAACCCTGGTTGAAACAACCAGCAATCGGAATACCCCGGGTGGCGCCTGGATTCGACACCTGGATCGCAAGGGCAATCCTAAACCGGGCGATCCCAATAGTATTGATTGGGATCAATGGCTGGGCTCGAGTCCAAAAGTACCATTCAACATTGATCGATATTATAACTGGACCAAATGGTGGGATTACGCCACCGGACTTTCAGGACAACTATTTTCCCATGAGTATGATGCCGTAAATCAAATTTTGGATGCTGGAATTCCCCGGTATTGTATGGCTTCTGGGGGTATCTATTTTCATAAGGATAATCGAGAAATTCCTGATATTTTTCATGCCGTGTTTGAATTCCCTGATCGAGATTTAACTTTGATTTATAGTGCTTCGCTGGCAAGCAGTCGTTCTCGCGGAAGAGTTTTTATGGGACATGATGGCGCCATGGAAGTCGGGGCTGATTTAAAAGTGATGGTCGATCGGAATTCAACCCGATTTAAAGAGAAAATCGAGCAGGGAGTTATCGATACTTCACTTCCATTGTTTACCTATCAACCCGGGTTAAAAGGGATCGATGCGGTTACCTCTGCAAGCGAGAGGTATTATCTTAGCCGAGGCTTGACCTATACTTATAAAGATGGAAAACAGATTGATATTTCTCATCTCCATTTAAAAGAGTGGCTGGATTGTATTCGATATGGCGGCAAGACCAGTTGTGATATTGATAAGGG
>CBFDBN010000531.1:0-3046 GCA_965603055.1 uncultured bacterium
TTTTACCGATGAAAAAGTGTTTGAGTAGCATGAAATCCCTCCTCGTAGTCTTTTTTATAATCGGAGTATATCGCTATATGCGATGTACATGCAATACATGAAAGGATTGTACTCCGGTGGTTTAATTTTGCTCTATAAATAGAACAGATAAAACACGGTCACAACAATCAAGATAAAAAGCAGCGTCATTCCTCCCCCGGCTTTAACATAGTCTGCATTACGATAGCCTCCGGACGACATCAGCAGCGCATTGACCTGGTGGGTGGGTAAAACAAATGAATTTGCCGCACATACCGCTGCCATCAATGCCAGGGGCCGGGGATCAAATCCACCAATTTGCGCCATGCTCATCACCAGCGGCGCCAACACCACAATAGCGCCCACATTGGACATGGACAGCGAAAATAAAGTGGACAACACCGCAACGGTCAAAACCAAAAATACCGGATGCTTTCCCTGAACCAGCGTCATCATTTGCTCTGCCAAAAATGCAGCGGTCCCGGTTTTCTGCATGGCAACACCCAAAGGAATTAGTCCAGCGAGCAGGAAAACAACCTTCCACTCGATAGAGTGATAAGCTTCCTGGATATCGAGTACCCGTGTCAGCACCATTGCGATTGCTCCAGTGAAAAATGCCATTGAAATAGAAAAACCTGCCAGGGCCAGCCCAATGGCAGCGACAAAGCAGAGCACAGCAACCCAGGTTTTTGACTGATCTTTCTTTTCGATGGAGAAAGGAGTCGCCACCACAAAATTAGCGCTTGATTTGAGATCATTTATTTTTTCCCACAAACCATAAACGATAATAGTATCGCCAGAAACAACTTCGTGGTCTGAAAAATCACCCCGAATCTCCTCACCTTTGCTGAAAAGCATCACCGGCTCTACGGCATGACGTTTACGCAGCGAATACTTACGAATGATTTGACCAATCATTTCTGAACGAGGGGGAATAATCACCTCGGCAAAACCGGATTTCTCGGGGTCGGTCAAACTGGCAAACCTGCCATGTCGTTCTTTAAGTTCCAGGTTAAATTCAGATGCGAATTTTTTTACATTTTCCTCATTTCCTAAAAGCGCGAGCTCCTGTCCAGCTTCAAATTTCGTTTCCCGCCAGGGAGCATATTCCACGTCTCTTCCTCGGGATATGCCGATAATATTCAGGTTGAACTTAGCCCATACACCCGATTGCTCGGTTGTTTTGCCAATCAATGGATTGTTTGGTGAAATGATATAATGCCTGATGTTATATGGCAAATGTAAAGCGTTAATCAGCTTTTCCTGTTCAGAAACGATTTTGCCTGAGGTTTCTGAATAGGGCAACACAAATTTGCCAAACAAGAAAAAGAAACCGATTCCGAAAAGGAGCAATAGCAGTCCCACCGGCGTTACGCTGAATAATCTATAAGGTTCTAAAGCAGCATTACGCAGCAGATCGTTAATAAGAATAAGTGGTCCGGAACCCACCATGCTCAGGGTTCCACCCAAAATTGCGGCAAACCCGATTGGCATAATTAAAGCCGAGGCCGGGATTTTCCCCCTGCGTGAAATATTAAGGATGCCCGGCAAGAAAAGCGCCGCCGCCCCAATGCTCCGAATGAATCCTGCCAGCATCCCAACCGACAATGAAAGCAGCCCAATCATCCGTGGTCTGTTGGTGCCCACTTTTTTCAAGACAGCTCGTGAGAACTGATCCATGATGCCGGTTTTCGCAATGCCCTGTCCCAAAATCATGACCGCCATCATGGCAATCACAGCATTGCTCGAAAAACCGGAGATCGCCTCCTGCGGTGTCAGCACACCCGTCCATCCCAACGCCAGCATGCATAAAAGCGCAACGATGTCTATGCGGACGATCTCGAAAATGAGCATAACCACAGTAGCAACGAGGATAATCAGAACAGTGATAATAGCTGGATCCATATTAAAAATTTGCCTTCATAATAATCAAGGTTCTCACTTCAATGAGTGTATGCGATGTCCCCTGAATTGGCCTGTATAACTAACAGAGGGGCAAAAAAATGCACTTATAAGCTGACATCAAATTATCCATTAAAATAATATCATTATCGAAACTTATCAGCGAAAATTTTTTGATTTAATACTTTATTTTTTAATTGATAATACAAAATTCATCATAAAATGTCAAGCAGATTTTTTTTGTACAGATTCTTACTTACCTCCCAGTTTCCCGTTCTTCATTTACCTTTTCTTTACTTGGGGATGACCAAACCGATATTTCACTGTTTTAGCTTTTTAATTGATTTATTCTCAACAAGTATTTTCATTTGATCAATAGCTATTTTATTTAATTTCAACAATCTTTCATCCGAAGGAATCTGTTGTTTGATTAGTTCAGAATTAAAGCTCTCCATATTTGATAAAACAACCAATTGCATTTGTAGCAGCTATCCACCTTTTTGGTGTAAGAGAAAAACTATTTGAACCCGCTTCGTTTTTAAACCCATCGAATTCGATGGAATTAAAATCAGGATTATGCAATTGCTCCCACAGACCAATAAATTCAATAGTACTTCGGTTTCTCATCCAGTTTTGAAGGATATAATCACTTCTTTCTGAATCCTTATATTTTGCTATATCAGTAAGTGAGATATAATCTTCTTTCTCTTTTGAAAAGATTACTACTTCTGTACCTTTAACATCAATTTTTTGCTTTTTCATAAATTATCTTTGAATTTTTAATATATCTGTTTCCGATAAATCTGGGACTTATTATTTCTCATTATTTTCATCCCAATATTTGGGATTTAAAATAATACCATTATCAAATCTTAACAACTAATGTTAAACAAATTTTTTGATTTAATGCTTTATTTTTCAATCGATAATACAAAATTCGTCCTAAAATGTCAAGCAGATTTTTTTTATATAGATTTCTACTTACCTCCCAGCTTCCCATTCTTTTCAAGCTCATCGGCAACATATCCTAATCCCAGCGGTTCCAATGCTGCTCTGGTCGGGTATCCTGTGGTTGTGTCCCAGCCCTGCAGCTTGTAGAACCGTGTTTTGAATTCATCGAATTTAT
>CBFDBN010000532.1:0-3044 GCA_965603055.1 uncultured bacterium
AATTTATCCAAATCCTGACTGAATTCCTCAACCGATTTGTCTGCCGTTTTGATGTATTGAAATTCAAAAATAAATGGACCAGTATGTGCTTGAAAAACCTGCTGATACGGTTTTAAAACGGTATTGATAAATAATTCTGGATTTAAAAAATTGGGATTAACCTGTCCCTTCAGTTTCCCGTAACGGGGTTGATTTGGATATCGGAAAATAGTCAACTGCTCCCAGACTTTGCTGCACGTTTTAAAATTGGGCGGTAATTGCTTTGCATAATGTTTGAGAAGTGATTCAGTCGGCGGTTGATAAAAAAACAGATCCATTCCAACAGTGTTAAACCGTTGGTCGGCTGCATACTCTGCCAAACAGTCTTTTTTAAATCTTCCACCGGGATAATCTTTAAAATAAACGATTCCTTTCCAGCCTTCAAAAGCCCAGGAGGAAGTTCCAAAATGAATGTAGTTTTGATATTCGTTGGACATAATTGCCTCATTATTATTGTCCTATTCACCAATTATTCAGGTTCAAAATATCATACTTGAGTATAAATGTATAAAAATCGAATTAGAATGTCAACAACTTTATTTTTAGAAAAAAAAGAACATGAATTCTTTAAATTTAGTTTGCGATTGTATGATGGGTTTGATATATTATCTACTGATTCCATCGCTCAAAGCGATGGAATCAGTTAAAAGTAGGTGTGAAAATCAAAAAGGTAACTACACAATGGAAACCAAAATCGAGACAGGCAATCCACTTTTCGATAATTTCTACCCAACAATCAAAAATTTTTTAGAGCAGGATCAGGTTACTTATATCATCGATGGCGAAAAAGTACACGGTTATCGAAGCCCGGATTGCAATGCGATTTGGCTCAGGGACCATTCAGATATTTTGAGAGGTGCCCGCTATTTTGAAAAGGATATGACCAGTGCGGTCAGTCATTTTGCTGATACGCAGCACGCCAATGGCTCACTCTTTGATTTTGTCTCCTGTGCTATGGATCGGGAAAATTGGACAAAATATGTTCGCGTTCCGGTCGAGGCGGATGTAGAATTTCGATTTATTAAAGCTATTTTTTTAGTATGGCAGGCTACTGGTGATCATCAATGGATGACAGAAATGTTATCCAATGCGGAGAAAGCCATGAATTATATCTTTACCCATCCCTGGCGCTGGTCAAACGAACATGGATTGGTAAAAAGAGCATATACGATTGATACCTGGGATTTCGATTTTGTCGATAAAAAACAGCCCTGGCTGAATTTTCAGATTTCAGAAAATACACACTGGGGCATCATGCACGGTGACAATTCGGGCTATTATGAAGCCTGTGTATTATTGACGAAAATGTATGATCATTTGCAAAATAAGAAAAGATCAAACTACTGGCTTGAAATCGGAAAAGGGATTCGAGAGCGAGCCAATCAACTCTGCTGGAACGGCAGCTTCTATACCCACCGAGTGCCTCTGGATGAATTTCGATTGGCTGAAGTGAATGAAACAGAGCAGCTTTCGCTCTCAAATCCGATGGACATTAACCGGGGTATGCCCACCCATGACATGGCAGTTAAAATCATTCAGGAATATCAAAAACGAAAAAAGAAAACCGGGGCATTTGCTGAGTGGTTTTCCATCGATCCGCCATTTCCGGATGGCTTATTTGGCGATTCCAAATTAGTGGGCGGTGCTTATTGTAATGGTGGAATTATGCCATTAGTCGGTGGAGAACTAGCGCGAGCCGCTTTTGAACATGGAATTGAAAAATATGGATTAGAAACTATTGTTCGCTATACAGCAATGATTTATGAAAAGGGTGAAACTTACCTCTGGTATTTCCCTGATGGATCGCCATCTTCATCAGAAACCAGTACCAGTCCCGATGCCACGCCAACTGATGGCTGGGGTTCTTCTGCAATGCTTTATGCTTTTATGGAAGGTTTAGTCGGAGTTGTTGATGAATCTCATTTATTCAAAAAAGTGAAACTGTCGCCACGTTGGGTGATTGCTGATATTAAGAATGCCAGCGTGCAGGTTGGATACGATGCTTCGAATACTGGATTGAAGTATGAATTTGAGTGGATTCCTTCGGCTAATCAAATCAATGTAAAACTGGAAGGAGACGCGGATATTAGTTTACATTTACTCTTACCTGAAAGAAAGCAGGCGACTCGTTTAAAACTTGCTGAAAAGGAATTGCCTTTTCAAAATGTAACAGTTGAAAATAGCATTTATGTGGATGCATTGTTTTCAGTTGAAAAAGAGGTAACAATTAGTATAAATTTTGATTAACATCACGAATCAGAAATAGTTCGAGTTAGAAAATCCATGCAAAATCCTTAAGCATGATTTAACGAACTCATTACTTTTTCTCTTACATGAAAAACATCATTTCCAGTAGCAGTTCTCAACAAGGCCGCTGGAGCAGATATAACTGTTAGTGTATCTCCGTCAGCAGTGAAAAACTCAACTTCATAGCCTTCGGGATAAAAATCTGTGGCAGGATGATGCTCCACAATTACTCCGACATCTCCAGCGAACAGATTTTCATCTGGAATATTTTGCTTTAATATCACACGTGAAAATAATTTAAGCTTCATTGTTTCTTCTCTGGTATAAGGGTAATAAAACGAGCAACTGTTTCATTATATTTGATCATCCAGATCGTTTTTATCATTCGCTCTTCACCATTAGGACCAATTATTGGGGCGGTAATTTCAAATTTCTCTCCGAATGGAGAAGATTTACCAGGGATAGCTTCGAGCGTCAAATGTTGCTCCCGCAGGTCATATTCGAATATTTCCCAATTTGATCGATCATAACCGATTTCTTTTAAAAACATCGGCAACTCATTCCTGGAAGAGTCAGGTATTTCAGCTGGTCTTCCTTTTAATTTTATGCCTTCAATTATTTTCATCTAATATTTTTTCCTTTTTTGACAAAACTTCTCAGTAAATTTGCCCTTATAAACACCAATTTCAGCGCCAACTTTAAATCCCAACTCTTTATAAAAATCTGGCAATCCGCTTCTTGGGCAATCAGGGATATTA
>CBFDBN010000533.1:0-3042 GCA_965603055.1 uncultured bacterium
CTACATCAAATAAATTACGGTTAGAAAGATGAATCTAAAAAATCTTTTCGCTATTATCAGCCTGCTGCTCATTTTATTAAGTATTGCAGCTATCTTTTATTACGCTCCAGTCGAACAAACTATGGGCATCGTGCAAAAGATATTTTATTTTCACGTGGCTTCAGGTTGGACCGGATTATTTTTAGCCTTCGGTATTGTTTTTGTAATGAGTGTTTTATTTTTATGGAAGAAAAAAGAAATTTATGACACCTGGGCTTACTGCTCAGCAGAGATCGGTGTCTTATTTACTTCGCTGGTTTTATTAACCGGTCCGATGTGGGCAAAACCAATCTGGAACACCTACTGGACCTGGGACCCAAGATTGACAACCACGCTGATCTTATGGCTGATTTATATCGGGTATTTGCTGCTGCGGAACATGATCTCCTCTCCAGAAAAAGCAGCACGGATTTCCGCGGTTTATGGCATCATCGGTTTCGTCGATGTGCCAATCGTATATCTCTCGATCCGATTGTGGCGGACACTCCATCCCGAACACGTAATGATAATGAGTGGCGAAAATTCGGGTCTTGATCCCCGGATGTTTCAAGTACTGATACTCAGTCTCGCTGCATTTACCTTTTTATTTTTTACACTGCTTTTGATTCGTGTGGATATTGAAAAATTAACCAAATCCATCGATCATATAAAAAAGAACTTATAAAAAGAGGTTTACAATGAATAATACATTATTTCTCGTCCTGGCGTATATGCTGATCTGGATCGTCGTGTTTGGATATGTCTGGAATATTCTCAAAAAGCAGAAAATTTTAGCCAGGGAGGTTGAACTGCTGAAATCTGATGCCAGGGAAAGTAGGTGAGTGGTGATTTGTGGGTTGTTAGTCGTGAGTTGTTCGTCGTCAATAGTGTGAATCGGCTTTCTTAAAAACTGACTACTAACCACTAACCACTAACCACTGACCAAACAATATGCAACAGGAAAAAACATAACGAAACAAACGCCTCCACCGCATGGGCACTGAGAAAATGTTGCCCCTTATCATCTCGTTTTCCCTTCCATCCATCATTTCCATGACTGCTATGGCGATTTACAATGTAGTAGATACTATTTTTGTTGGAAGATTGGGAACGGAAGCAATTGCTGGCTTAACCTTGATCATGCCGCTGCAGATGTTTGTGCTTGCTTTCGGATTGTTGATTGGCGTTGGAGCAACCTCATACATATCGAGAAGCCTGGGGGCGCAGGATTACAAGCAGGCGAATCATACCTTTTCAAATGCGATTTTTCTGGGATTGCTGATAGGCGGATTTGTTACAGCTTTGGGACTGAACCTGCTCCGACCGCTGCTTGATTTCATTGGTCGCAATAGTCATGTAATTCCGCAGGCTTATGAATACGGATATACCCTCGTTTTTGGAATTCCCATCATGATGTTCAATATGATTCTCTCCCAATGCGCACGCGCCGAAGGTAATCCCAATATCGCCATGACTTCCCAATTGGCTGGAACGATTCTCAACATCATTCTCGATCCAATTTTTATTTTTACTCTGAAAATGGGGATTCGGGGCGCTGCCCTCGCCACTGTGATTGCTAATATTATTGCCTTCGTTATCATCGTCACATATTTTATGAGTCCGCGGAGTCATCTCAAATTTCAATTCAAAATGCTTTTGCCAAAAAAACAGATTTTGATTGAAATGGGCAAGGCGGGAATTCCATCCTTTACCAGGCACATCGCTGCCAGTTTCATCGCGATCCTGACCAATAGCTTACTGGCCGGCTATGGCGCGTTCGCCCTGGCGATTATGGGGATTAATAATCGTTTTATCATGATGTTCTTTATGCCGATGATCGGCACCGGGCAGGGCTACATGCCGATTGCCGGTTATAATTACGGAGCCAAAAATCTGGCAAGAGTAAAAGAAGCGTTCTGGAAGGCAACGTTATTGGTAACCGGATTTTGTACCCTGGGCTGGATTCTTGTCCAACTTTTTCCTGAGCTTTGCATCAGAATTTTTAGTAATGATCCCCAGGTGATTCTGCAGGGGAAATCCTCTTTGAAAATGATCAATGCGCTGTTGCCATTGGTGGGATTTCAAATCATTGGAGCCACGACCTATCAAGCCATTGGTAATGGATTGGCAGGATTTATCCTTTCCATTGCCCGTCAGGTACTGGTTTTTCTGCCGGTGGTGATTATGTTTCAGCGTTTATTCGGACTGGAAGGGATTTTTCTGTCGTTCCCGGCTGCGGATTTAATTGCATCGTTGGTTACCGGGATTTGGCTGAGGTATACGTTCAGATTGTTTGATATGAAGATGGGTGTTGTGGCTGCTGTTGAATGAAATTTTATCACTATTGAAATAGGTGACAAGTACTTAATTCTCTGATAAACGGGAGTGCAGTCCCTTTATGGATAGCATGAAGCGGTGCATAAAGGCACCGCACTCCGCTACGAAGTATTGGTAAAACCTAACATCTTTTCCTCAAAACTTCACCTTCATACCGCTGCACTTCCCTCATCCATTTTTCTCCAATAGCGACATCATTCTTCAAGCAATAATAATCCCAAACTGCACCAAACGGCAGGGTCTTCAATTCTTCCAGTAAAGCCAATCGAGCGAAGTTGTTTCCTTCCCCCTCAAATTCTCTCAGCTTTTCGGTTGGTTCCAGTAGCGCAATCAAAAAACTTTTCAAAGTCGATCTCGTTCCAATGATATAAGCCCCGATTCGATTCAAACTGGCATCAAAAAAGTCCAGTGCAATATTCACCCGATCTAAAACACCAGCACGGACAATTTCTTCAGCCACACTTTTTACTTCATCATTCAAGATAACCACATGATCGCTATCCCAGCGAACGCCACGACTGACGTGAAACAGCAGTTCATCAGAAAATTGAAGGACGGCAGAAATTTTATCAGCAATGGATTCAGTGGGATGGAAATGCCCCAAGTCGATGCAGATCATTTTTCCCCGGGAGATGGCGTAACCCATATAAAATTCATGCGATCCCACCACATAGGACTCACTGCCGA
>CBFDBN010000534.1:0-3035 GCA_965603055.1 uncultured bacterium
CACATTGACATCGGCGTCATTGGTATTGGTGTGAATCAGCAGCGGTGTTTGCAGCTTGTGTGCATGCCAGGCAGGCGATCTTCTGCGGTATTCTTCCACATCTTTGTAAGCAGTTTTTCCAACGTGATAATCCGCCGAATAAAGATCGCGGTAGCTTTGCGTTTTATAGCCCATTCTGGCAATCAGGTCACTCACGGGAACACCAGCGAAAGCGACTTTGTAGTCATCGGGATGGTTAAAAATATTGAACAGCGCAATCAAGCCTCCATGACTCCAGCCGATAATGCCCACTCGATTTTTATCTACAAAATCATAATTTTCGATCATATAATTTCGACTGGCATAAACATCTTCGACTTCCAATCCACCATAGTCAATTTTTTCATAATGGGATTTGCCATAGCCAGTGCTGCCTCTATATTCCGCTGCCACAACGATATATTGCTGCGCCATCAGCTCTTTAAGGATATGGGTGTAGTAAGTTGAAAGATTACTATGAACGCCACCATGGGGAAATACCAGCAAGGGATACTTTTTGTTGGTATCGATGTCCTTCGGAATAAACACATAGGTCCAGAACTTAACAGGATTGCCAGCGCCCTGGGCAGTCGGATTCTTTTCCTTCCGCAACGGCACACTGGCAATATAAACTTTATCGATAAAAGCCACATCTCCGACTCTTTGAAACCAGATGACGTCGTCGATTTTTTTCTGAAGCATGTCGAGTCGGTGTCTTAAATTTTCACCAGCATTTTTAAGCGATTTTATATCTTTTTTCAAATCTGCCGACAAATCTTGGGCGAAGCCAGGGCTGAAAGTCATTGTAAAGATAATTAAAAATAGTAAATTTGATATAATTAACTTCTTCATCGCAAACTCCCTTCGTTTAGTTACAAATAACATGATCTTCAAAGTAACCAAAGTTGTTTTTATTTTAGCCCACTTTAATCACTTTATGAATTTTAGTTCACTTTAGTCACTTTTACTTGAGACACTTTTCATTTTCCCGCTTCAATCTCCTCAGCCTTCTCCTGCAAAATCTCAATCGCCTGATCAATCCTGTCCAGATGCGTTCGGAATCCCAGCACAGCTAATCGCAGGATAAATTTCCCATCAATCATGGTTGATGAAAGAAATATTCTCCCATCTTTTTGAACGGCATGATTCAACTGTTGATTAAATTTATTGACATCGCCTCGTTTGGGGAGATATCGATACGTCACGATTGACAGGTCGGGATAGGGTCCCAATTCAAAGCCATCGATGCTTTGCATCTTTTCATAAAAATAACGTGCCAGCAGCAATTTTTCCTCAAGCGCAGCCCGGAATGGCGCTACGCCAACCAGTTTCAACGGTAGCCATAATCGCAAACCTCTAAAATGGCGGCTGAGTTCAGGAGATAGCTCTGCGGCAGAAATCTCATCGGAAGATGCCAGCTTTTCAGTGTCCTGCATATAACTGGCTTCATAATAGTGCGCCTGTCTCAAATTTTCACCATCCTTAACGAGCACTGCGCCCGTTCCAAACGGCAGGAATAATCCTTTGTGTGGATCGATGATCATCGAATCAGATCGCTCGATTCCTTTCAAAATCTTTTTTCCCATATCACAAAGCGCAAATGCCCCGCCATAAGCGCCATCCACATGCAGCCAAAGCTTATGCGCCTGGGCAATGTCCGTAATCGACTCCAGCGGATCGACCGCACCTGTATCAACCGTTCCCGCAGCAGCCACGATCAGCCATGGATTGAGTCCCGATTTTTTATCGTTCAATATAGCTTGTTCAAGCGCATCAGCTTTCATGTGATAGTTATCATCAAGCTGAATGAAGCGTTGAATACACTCTTTCAAACCCGCAATTCGCAGCGCCTTTTCGATTGAATGATGTGCCTGTTTAGTTAAATAAACAACTGATCGTTCAAAATCTTTCGCTCTGAGATCAAAAGCATCTCTTGCCGTGACAATTCCGGTTAAATTGGCAATACTTCCGCCCGAGGTCAAATCTCCGGCTGCGCTTTCAGGGTATCCAATAAAATCGGCTATCCATCTTAATAACATCCGCTCCATGCGCACAGCGCCAGGCGAGGCGAAAAACACACCCGCATAGCGATTGGTCACGGCAGCAATGTAATCTCCCAAAGCTGAATGATAAAGACCACTGCCCGGGATAAAACACAAATAGCCACCAGAACCCACATTCACGCCTGGTCGATCTACATTTTGTTTTATCAAATTCAAAGCTGTATCAATTTCAATTGGTTCTTCAGAGATTGGCGAATCGTAAAGCCCAATCCCTTCATCCGTCGTTGTTCGATAAGCTGGAACTTTGTCGATGTTTTCAAGGAACGAGTTGGCGTACTGGGTGACTTTCTCCAGGAGAAAAGTTCGTTTTTCAGCATTCGGTTCTAAAGCACGAGAGAGTTTTTCGAGTTGTTTGATTCTATCGATCATAGTGGTAATAGATGATAATTGATATGTTAAGGTTTAATTAGGATATAAAAAATGAATATTGAATATTGAATTTCGAATCTAGAATTACTTAAATCAAAATCAATTCGACATTCGATAGTCGTAAAAGTTCACCTGTATCTGAAATCAGTCATTTGTGATCTACATATTTGCTCTTGAATAACCTTATTTTTGCTTTTAAAACCTTAGTAACAAGCACAATCTACAAACACCCTAACCTTATTACTTTATTTGACGAGAACAATAAGGTAATAAGGTTAAAATTTGTGGGTTCTCAGCAATTCTACTAAGGTTAAAAAGATAAAAATAAGGTTTCAAAGATATTCAACCGCATAAATAATTTTGACATATGACACTGGTGGACGATTACCGATATTCTTTGTTCAATATTCATCATTCAAGTTTTTGACTATTCTCGCCGATAAATCGGGTAAATATCCTTCGGTATATTTTTATACGGCAGTGTAGACAAATCCGCCGGACCCCAGCCAGGTGCATCCACTTCAATAATCGCGCCTGCGATGCCTGATTCGTGGTAGCCCCTGCGAAAATGAACACGGGATTTTA
>CBFDBN010000535.1:0-3034 GCA_965603055.1 uncultured bacterium
AAAAAATGCTGAAATCAAACAGGAATAGTATCTCAATTATTATTCTACTTTTCTTTGTTTTCACATATCAGAATTTACCTTGCGAAACCAGGGGAATTAAAAACGGTCAACGATACGATCGGCTAATTATCCGAAATGTCATTGTCATCGATGGAAATGGCACGCCGCCATCAGGACCAATGGATGTGATCGTTGAAGGAAACAAGATTTCTGCTATTCGCTCTGCCAGGAATGAAAGTATTTACAACGACGAGAGTCACGTCATCGATGGGACAGGAATGTACCTGGTTCCTGGCTTAATCAATATCCATGCCCATATCCACGACAGTCGAGGGAAACTTCCACTTCCTTTTGAATATATTTATAAGCTGTGGCTCAGTTGCGGTATCACTTCGGTTCGAGATGTGGGCAGCAATTATAAAAAGACTATTGACGAACGTGCGAAAAGTCAGGCAGGAGAAATCGCAGCGCCTCGTATCTTTCTCTATATGCGTGCAGGTGGCGCAACTCCTCAGGAAGCAAGAAAACGAGTCCAGGATATTAAAAAGGTCGGTGGTGACGGCGTGAAAATCTTTGGCATGGATCGGGACATTATGAAAGCCGTACTGGACCAAGCCCATAAATTAGGACTGCGAGTGGCTCACCACGTCGGTGTGGAAGAAACTGATGCCCGGGATGATGCTGAATTTGGTACGACAACAATCGAACACTGGTACGGAATCCCGGATGCGGCGTTGTATGGCTCACAAAATTTTCCCTATTGGTACAATTACAGCAATGAAAATGATCGGTTCCGCTATGCCGGTCGATTGTGGCGGGAAGCTGATCCGAAAAAACTGAATAAAGTTCTGCAAAATTTGGTCAAAAACGAAGTTGCCTGGTGTCCGACTTTTGTCATCTATGAAGCCTCACGGGACCTGCTACGGGCACAAAATCAACCCTGGTTCAAGGACTTTCTTCATCCCGCCCTCGAAGAATATTTCAAACCCAACCCTGCCAAACATGGCTCGTATCAGTGGAACTGGACAACGACCGATGAAGTCTTTTGGCGTGAAAATTATCAAATCTGGATGAAAGCGGTTCGAGAATTTGCGGATTTAGGCGGCATCGTCGGCGTTGGTGAAGATGCTGGCTATATCTACATGATGTATGGATTCAGCCTGATTCGAGAACTGGAGCTGCATCAAGAAGCCGGGTTTCATCCCATCGATGTCATTCAGCATGTTACAGGAAATAACGCCAGAATTCTGGGCATGGAAGATAGGCTGGGACGAATCCGGGTCGGTCACCTGGCAGACTTGATTTTGGTCGATGGTAATCCACTAGAAAATTTTAAATTTCTTTACCCGACTGGCGTCATGGATGTGAAGGATGACGAAATTTTCTACCGGGGTGGCGTTCAATGGACGATTAAGGATGGATATGTTTATCATGGCCCGACTATGTTGGCGGATGTGGAGACGATTGTGGTGCAGGCGAGGGAGAATTCAGTGAAAGAGAAGTAGTGTAACGATTTTCTCTACTTTTTATATTTAAAATAATAAAATTCCAAATAAAAATATTTCTGCTTGCATTTTACCTTTAAGAGTATTATAATTATTACAATTATTTATTATTCAATTAACTTTCGGAGAGGAGTGATACGTAATTTGATAAATTGTTATGACTTCTTTGTTTAGTTTTTTAGATATCTGCAAAATAGGAAGATATGTCATCTCGACCCGCCAGCCGGCGGAGAGAAATCTGATTAATTAATATTATTAGATATACAGATTTCTCACTCCTTCGCCAGTTGGCGAATCTGTTCGAAATGACACTAAAATCTTAATTTTTCGGAAGTCTATAGTTTTTCTGATAATAAATAAGAACATGAAAAGGAAAATGAATAAACTGAAAGGGTGAAGATGGATATTTTTGACAAGTGCTATACCGATGGAGGATACTTCGGACCGTTCAGGCTTAGAAACGATCGTTTTTTCACAATGCCAATTCTGGAACCGACGCCAGGACATCACATGGTTTTTCATGGTAAAAAGGTTATACAATGGTCAATTAACAATTATCTCGGTCTGGCTGAAAATGAAGAAATAAAAGCGCTTGCTGTGGAGATGGCGAGGAAATATGGAACCAGCGCACCGATGGGCGCCCGCATGATGACCGGCAATACCCAGCGACATATTGAGCTTGAGAATGCGTTGGCTGACTATTTAGACAAAGAGTCGGCAATTTTGTTTAACTATGGCTATTTAGGTGTGCTTGGCACGATTGCATCCTTAACAGATAAAAAAGATATTATATTAATCGATAAGCTTGCCCATGCCTCAATGATCGACGGCGTACACTTGGCACCAGCCCAATACCGAGTGTTTAAGCATAATGATATGGATCACCTGGAAAAGCATCTAAAAAGCGCGAATCGAGATCGGAAGGGCGGAATCCTGATCGTTACCGAGGGCGTTTTTGGGATGCGAGGTGATGTGGCTGATCTCCCTGGTATATGTGAGCTTAAAGAAAAATACGGCGCCAGGCTATACGTTGATGATGCCCATGGATTTGGCGTGATGGGAAAAAATGGCCAGGGGACTGGCTCATATTTTGGAGTTCAGGATAAAGTGGGCATTTATTTTGGAACATTTGCTAAAGCATTTGCTTCAATCGGGGGCGTTTCAGCCACGGACAAACCTGTCGTGGAATGGATTCGCTACAATGCCCGTACGCAGGTGTTTGCCAAAAGCCTCCCCATGATTTATGTTGAAGTGTTGTTTAAGACGTTAGAAATTATTAAGAATGATAAACAAAGGCGGAAGCGAATGTGGGAGGTTTCTAATAAATTGAAAGCAGGATTGAGGAATTTGGGCTTTGATGTTGGTGATGTTCCATCACCAATAACACCAGTCTACGTTCCAGCCGATGATTTAAAAATAGGAATGGGAATTATTCAAAATTTACGAGAGATGGGAATTTTTATTACCGGGGTGAGGTATCCCGTCGTACCCAAGGGGATTTTCCTGTTCCGAATGATCCCGACTGCCTC
>CBFDBN010000536.1:0-3032 GCA_965603055.1 uncultured bacterium
GCAAAAAGAAAAATTCAATTCAATAGCTGGGATCGATTTGTTCTGCCATTGCCGTTTTCAAAATGTATTGCAATTTATGGATCTCCCATAAATGTTCCAGAAGACCTATCTGAAGAACAACTTGAACAATTACGCACGAAATTTCAGGAGGATATGATTCAACTCGAAAAGCAAGCTGATGAATATTTTCAATAATAGACTTTTCCAGATTTTACTGTTTCCGGTTTCAATTATTTATGGCATTATTATCTGGATACGAAATAAGTTCTATGATAAAAACATATTTCGCTCTTTGAAAATAGATAATTGTAAATTGATCAGTGTTGGCAACATCTCTGTTGGCGGCACTGGAAAAACCCCGGTTATCAAATTTTTAGCTGTTTATTTAAACAGGCTGGGATTCAAAGTGGCAATTTTGAGTCGGGGATACCGGAGAAGCAGTAAAGGAACGGTTATCGTTTCCGATGGAAAAAAGCTTTTAGCAGGATTAGACGACGCTGGCGATGAGCCCTATTTATTGGCTCAACAGGTCAAAGAGATCCCGGTCGTAGTAGAAGCCGATCGCTATAAAGGCGCTCAAACCATTCAAGAGAAATTTCGACCCGATATAATTTTACTGGATGACGCTTACCAGCATCGTCGCTTACAGCGGGATTTTGATGTTGTTCTGGTTGATGCCAGTGTGGGATTTGGTCGGGGATTATTGGTGCCAGCCGGGTTCCTCCGAGAGCCGATTAACAGTTTGAAGCGGGCTGACCTGATCTGGTTTACACGGATCGATCAATCAAATAATTTCAATAAACTTGTTCAAAAGGTTCGTTATTATTCATCCAGCCCAATGATAGCAAGCGAACATCGAGCGATCGAGATCATTCAAGCAAGTACTGGCAATCGATATGAATTATCTTATGTAAATCAAGAGCGAGTTTTGCTGTTTTCCGGGATTGCGAATCCCGGCTCTTTTGAAAAGACGGTTATCAGTTTAGGAGGGAAGGTTGTCCATCACCAGGTATTCCCGGATCATTATCAATACTTGCCAACAGATATTGCAAAAATCATCGACAAAGGGGAAAATGTTAATGCCAAAATCATCTTAACTACGGAGAAAGATTTCGTTCGGATAGAAAATTTGATTCACGATGTCACAAATATTTATTATTTGACTATTGAAATTCAGATTGGTAATTATCTCGATGTTTTGGGGCATGAGTTAACTCCTTTATTATATAGAACTTCTGATTAAGAAACAATCTCAAAATTCGATAACGTTATTATTAAATTAGTGATCTATCAACTCTTTCATAAATTATCATTTTTAAAATTATCAAAAAAAGCTTGAAAATTTAAATTTATTTTGCTATTATACATTGTAATTTAAATTGAATTTTAAACAGGAGAGCAAAGTGGGAGAAGCAACGGGAAGAATTTACAATATATTAGCTGTCGATGACGATAAAAGCATCAGTACCCTGGTAAAAAGTATACTATCCTTGGAAAAACAGCATGAGGTCAATACGGTAATTAGTGGTGAGGCATGTTTGAAATATATTCGGGAACAGATTCCGGATTTGATCCTTATGGATATTCAAATGCCGGGGATCGATGGTATCGAAACGTTGAAGCGAGTTAAAGAATATCACTCCCGAATTCCGGTGATAATGATGTCTGCCCATGGAACGATTGAGCGGGCAGTTCGATCGATGAGACTGGGCGCTTATGATTTTATTACCAAGCCCATCGAACGAGAGCGGTTGCTGATTACCGTCAAGAACGCCTTAATGACCAGCTCTCTCAAACGTGAGGTCGACGAATTAAAAAGTGAATTAAAACAAAAATACACCTTTAAAAACATAATCGGGCAAAGCGGGGTTATGCAGGAGGTTTTTAAGTCGGTTGAAAAGGTAGTCGATAGTAACGTTACCGTCCTGATCCAGGGAGAAAGTGGTACGGGTAAGGAATTGATTGCCCGGGCAATACATTATCATGGCAAAACAAGAGCGAACAAACCTTTTGTAGCGGTGAATTGTACCGCCTTACCAGAGTCACTGTTGGAGAGTGAATTATTTGGACATGAGAAAGGCGCATTCACGGGCGCGGCGGGACGACGTGTCGGAAAATTTGAACAGGCGAGTAACGGGACGATTTTCCTTGACGAAGTCGGTCTGATGTCACCGACCACCCAGGCAAAAGTACTTCGAGTATTACAGGAACGAGAATTTGAACGAGTCGGCGGCACAGACTTGATCAAAGTTGATGTCCGGGTTATTTCTGCCACAAATAAAGACCTGGAAGAAGCCATGAAAAAGGGAGAATTCCGAGAAGATTTATATTATCGTATTTCAGTTTTCCCGATTAAATTACCCGCCTTGAAAGAGAGAAAGGAAGATATTCCCCTGTTAGCAGCTCACTTTCTTTATATATATAATGAGCAGGAGAACTAAGAAATTGAAGGTATGTCACCAGAAGCATTAGAATTGCTAATGGCTTATAATTGGCCCGGCAATGTCCGAGAACTGGAAAATGCCATAGAAAGAGCCGTTGTGTTAGCGGTTGATGAAGATATCGGTGCCAAAGAATTGCCGGCAGCAGTTCGTTCTTTGGGAGAAAAGAAACTATATGAATCTGATAATACGCTATCCAGTTGGATCGAGAAACTGGAAGAGGAGGCATTACGACAGGCTCTTTTAGAGAATGAAGGAAATATATCGAAAACTGCAAAAAAATTGGGTATTGGTCGCGCCACGATTTATCGCAAAGCAAAAAAATATGGGCTTCCAATGATGAAATAAAATTTAATATCGCTTAATTAAAAGGCTGAACCCGTAATTTGTGTTCAGCCTTTTTTTATTTCCTCCTTTTGAAATATTTGCTCTACAAATCCACTATATATCAGGATAAGTCTTCCATAATACCGTAATACCGTTCGATAATAATCCTCCGATTCAGATATTCATACCCTGGTAAATCCTCCTAATTTAATATAAGATGTAAAATCATATCTCTTATTGAAAATGTTTTTACTGTGTTATAGT
>CBFDBN010000537.1:0-3030 GCA_965603055.1 uncultured bacterium
CTAAAATTTCTTTCATTGCCTGACGACTTTGTTCGTTGATGACTTTTTTACCCCGTGTATAGCCGCCATATTCAGCCGTATCACTGACGGAATAATTCATGTACGAGATGCCGCCCTGGTAAAAGAGATCGACAATCAGTTTCAATTCGTGCAGGCATTCAAAATAAGCAATCTCAGGCTGAAAACCTGCTTCAACCAATGTTTCAAATCCAGCCTTGACGAGCTCTTCCACACCGCCGCAGAGCACGGCTTGCTCACCGAACAGGTCGGTCTCGGTTTCTTCTTTGAAATCGGTTTCAATGACGCCTGCTCGGGCGCCGCCAATTCCTTTCGCATAAGCCAGCGCTAATTTCATGGCATTGCCCGATGCATCCTGAAATACAGCAGCCAGGCACGGAACTCCAGCGCCTGCGACAAATTCTGATCTCACCAAATGACCAGGACCCTTCGGCGCAACCATGAAAACATCGACATTCTCAGGTGGAACGATTTGTCCGTAGTGAATATTAAATCCATGCGAAAAAACCAGCGATTTGCCTTTTCCCAGGTTTTGAACGACATTATTTCGATAAACCGCTGCCTGAACATGATCGGGTACCAACATTTGAATGACATCTGCTTGGTGAGCAGCTTCTTCGGCAGTGACTGGTTGAAATCCATCTTTCACCGCTTGCTTGTAATTTGGCGTTCCTTCCAATTCACCGACAACCACGTTAAGTCCACTATCACGCAGATTCTGCGCCTGCGCATGACCCTGGCTGCCATAACCAATAATTGCGATGACTTTATTTTTTAGCAAATTCAAATCAGCGTCTTTGTCGTAATATAGTTTCATCTTTAAACTCCCTTTATTTTAATTTTTCAATTAATGAATCTGATTGCTTAAAAAAAATCCAAATAACAATCTCCAAATTCCAAATAAATCACAAATTCAAATACTCAATTACCAAAAGCGTTTGAAACTTGAAATTTTGGTCTTTGAAATTTATTTGTTATTTATCATTTGGATTCTGGAATTTTTTTCTCTCAATTCTTATCAAACATGACCTGTATACTCCCGCTTCATCGCAATGATACCCGTCCGAGCGACTTCTTTTATCCCGAATGGCTTGAGCATGCCAATGATAGCGTTGATTTTGTCCTCTCGACCAGTGGCTTCTATTGTCAATGTTTTCGGACTGATGTCTACGATGTTTGCCCGAAAAATATTGGCGACCTGCACGATTTCAGAACGAGTTGCTTTCGTGCTGCTCACCTTGACGAGCACCAGCTCTCGGTCGATATAATTTTGTCCTGTCATATCAACAACTTTGATGACCTCGATCAGCTTGTTCAATTGTTTGCTGACCTGTTCCAATACCCACTCGTCGCCGCTGACCACCATAGTAATTTGCCCCGTACCATCGCCATTCATAGATGCAAAACTGATGCTTTCGATGTTGTATCCTCGGGCGCTAAATAAACCTGAAATACGGGAGAGTACCCCATATTTATTTTCAACCATTACAGAAAACACATGTCTCATTATGCCATCCCTCTTATCATTTCGTTCAAAGATGCCCCAGCAGGAACCATGGGGTAAACATTTTCTTCTTGATCAACAATAAATTCAATGATGACTGGACCATTGGTCTCAATCGCTTCTTTTAACGCTGACTTCACCTGGGAAGCTTCGGTCACACGAATCCCTTTTGCTCCATAGGCTTCCGCAATCTTGATAAAATCAGGAATAAATTCGGGACAACTCTTGCCAGAGCCATCGCACTCTGGCGGGCAGATCGCTCTTCGTGTCAGGCACGTCCCTGAATACCGTTTGCCGTAAAACATTTCCTGCCATTGACGAACCATGCCCAAATATTGATTGTTCAAAATGGCAATATTCACGGGCAAATTATAGGTTACGGCAGTCGCCATTTCCTGAATATTCATTTGAATGCTTCCATCGCCAGCAATGTCGAACACAATCTTATCGGGCTGGGCAATTTGAGCGCCGATAGCGGCTGGAAATCCGTAGCCCATGGTGCCGAGCCCGCCAGATGAGAGAAAAGTTCGTGGTTTGGTGTATTTATAAAATTGAGCCGCCCACATTTGATTCTGCCCCACCTCGGTGGTGATAATGGCGTCGCCATTGGTAATTTCATGAATTTGCTCCACAACATATTGCGGCTTCAATTTTCCATTTTGACCATAAGTCAACGGCAGGTTATTTTTCCAGCCAAAAACTTGATCCAGCCATTGCTGATGATCCATGATTTCAACCTGCTTGAGCAATTCTTGAAGCACATTTTTCACATCGCCAACCACAGGAATATCGACTTTCACATTTTTTCGAATCGTTGTCGGATCGATATCGATGTGAGCGATGGTCGCATCGGGAGCGAAGGTATCCACACGTCCTGTAATGCGATCGTCAAAACGGGCGCCAATGGCAATCAGCAGATCGGCTTCCATGATGGCTTTGTTGGCGTATTGTGTGCCGTGCATGCCCAACATTTTCAATGACAGCTCATCATTTTCTGGGAAAGAACCCAATCCCATTAACGTTGTGGTCACGGGAATTTTCAATCGCCTGGCTAATTCGGCAAGTTCTTCACTTGCCTCCGATGCGATCACACCGCCGCCTGCATAGATGACTGGCTTTTTAGATTTTTTGATGGCTTGAGCTAATTTTTGAATTTGATGGGCATGTCCCTGGATCGTTACCTTGTAGCCACGGAGCTCAATCGTTTTGGGATATGGAGTCGTCGTTTTGCCCTGCTGCACATCTTTCGGAATGTCAACAAGTACAGGACCAGGACGTCCCGTTCGGGCAAGGTAAAAAGCTTCCTTTAAAATATGGGGTAAATCTTCCGTCCGTTGGACGATATAATTGTGCTTGGTAATCGGGCGGGTAATTCCGGTGATGTCCGCTTCCTGAAAGGCATCATTGCCAATTAATGGGGTCGAGACCTGACCTGTGAGCGCAACGATGGGGATCGAATCCATGTTGGCAGTGGCTAATCCTGTCACCAAATTCGTGCCGCCAGGTCC
>CBFDBN010000538.1:0-3023 GCA_965603055.1 uncultured bacterium
ACACTAATTAAACAAAAAGGCTGCCTTCTGGCAGCCTTTTTGCATGATGGTGAAAACTTGTAACTTAATTACTTCTCAAGTTGATAAAAAATCTGTTCAAGCATCTGTTTTTCTTCTTCAGAAATATTATCCCCCAAAAGTGG
Organism: uncultured bacterium; assembly: GCA_965603055.1. Taxonomy (GTDB): domain Bacteria; phylum Zhuqueibacterota; class Zhuqueibacteria; order Thermofontimicrobiales; family Thermofontimicrobiaceae; genus CBFDBN01. The sequence goes on from CBFDBN010000538.1 coordinate 144, forward strand.
TCCCGAAGCATCGGCAACCTTGATACATAATTCATAAATACGCTCCCGAATAATCCCGGCTTTATCTGGTGAGTAATTTGTCAATCGAGCATTGATTGCCTTTGCTAAAAGCTCAAGATCAGAAAGACTGATTTTTCCACTAAATTGTTCTATTTTCTTCTCCATGAATGCCTCCAGATCAGGACTATCTTCATCCTGGGGACCAAGAATACCTAACCTCGCCGCGTTATATCTTAGCGACATAATCTCTTTCATGGAAAGCTTTCCATCTGCCTTTGCCACGTAGAATGATGGCAGCAGAAACAGGTAGTTGGTACGATGCGACGGGATTTCAAAAACTTGCATCGCTTTTTTAATGGTTTCGTCCATTTTTTACTCCCTGGTTTTGGGTGATTTAAGGAATTAGGTAATTGGGTGATCAGGTAATTCGGTAATCGGATAATTAAATAACAATTACCCGCTTGCCTAATTACCCAATTATTTAGTTGCCGAAATCCCCAATTACCTGATGACTTACTTACCATATTCAACCAACTCAACTATCCTCCTGAACCAAATAAATAAACAACTGCTCCAACGATGAATCCTGCTCTCGCAATCCTTCCCACTCGTCCCGATTCAACTCTCTCCGAATTTCCCCCTGGTGAAGAATGATGATGCGATCACAAAGATGCTCAACCGTTTCGATAATATGGGAAGAAAAGAGTACGGTACCGCCATCCCGGCAAAAATCTTTTAGATATTGTTTAAATTTGAAACTGCCTTCCGGATCAAGTCCATTAGTGGCTTCATCCAAAAGCAAGATATTTGGAGTACCAAGTAAAGCGGCACAGAGACTTATTTTTCGGCGCATTCCATGAGAATAAGTTTTAATCAATTCCCCGGCTTTTGAGGAAAGATCAAAAAAGTCTATCCATTTTTTAATCTCGCTTTCTTTCAACTTCTCAGGCGTACGTTTAGCAGCAGCAATAAAATAAAGGAACTCGACGCCGGTCAGATAATCATAAAGAATTGGATTTTCAGAGGCATAGCCTGTTTTAGTTTTATAAGCTGTTTCTCCAAAATTTATCGTTTCGTCAGCGATATTTATTTTGCCAGCGTCCAATTCTAACAGTCCCATCAGTACCTTAAAAAGAGTGGACTTACCCGCCCCATTCGGGCCAACCAATCCGCATAATGAACCCGCTTCAATAGAAAAAGAGACATCATTTAGAGCCTGAACTGTGCCAAAAGATTTGTCGATATTTTCAACAGTGATCATTTTATTTCCATGTTAAACTTCCAAATATTGAAAATTTCTTTGTGACTTCCGAATCCAAAATAGCATAACGCCTAAAATAATCAGGGTTCCGAAAGGCATAAAAAACCAGAATAAAAACATCAAGATAACAGAGGCAGCAATGATACAGCCGGCTAAATTTATATGGGGAAACATCCCAAAAGCTGAATTGCAAAAAAGCGTTGCGAATATACCAGGAATGATACAAAGAGCCGCTACCCCAAAAAACAAAAATTCTAAATTCATACCGAATTTGATCAAAGTAATAAGAATTGGCGTCAATACGGGTATGGAAATTAACCCGGCAAGCAGCAGCCATCGGGATAACCAGAGGGAAGCGGCTGTCACCGGTAATGATCGAATAAGCCCGAATGCCTCAACATCTTTGTTAAATAATGTGAGCAGCGTATCGATGAGCAACAGGCTGAACAATCCCTCTAAAAAAATTAGACTGACGTAGATTGCTTTTGCATCATTTTCAGCAATACAAATTGTTATCGCAATAATTGATCCCAGCATTGGTATTAACAAAGCCGATCGTTTTTGCCGCCAGAAGAACAGGATATCATGAATAATAAATGATGGATAAAATCCTCTCATTACCTTTGTAAATGAAAATACTGTTTCTTTGTCAGGATATTTTCGCCTTTGAAAGGTTTTATTTTCGATATCTCGTAATACAAAAGTTTTATAAATATATTTCATGAATATGGGAAGTATGATCCATAGTGAAAACAGCATCAATAATCCAATGTTTAATGTCTCCGAAAAAATTGTCTTTAACCATTGAACATTGATGATAATTAATCCCAGAATTAAAAATTCAACCAACATCCAGGGAATAATTTTGTGTCGAAAAGGTTGGTTTGGATTGCGCAGTCTATATGCCTGGTTAAAAGCCGTTAATTGTAAGAATATTAAGGCTCCGATTGCTGAAATAAAGCGAAATATTCGAATACCAACACTGCTTGTAGATGACAATAAAAAAGGTAAACAGCCAATTAAAATGAGTAATATCGTTTTACTAAGCTGACGAAACAAATAGTAATTGGTAACTGATTTTTTTGAGAATGGCAGTGAGCCAAGTAGCTGCCATTCCCTTGAGTGTCTTAAAGTGTAAAAAGCAAATCCTTCAGCAAGCAGGTAAAAAATCAGCAGGTATATTGAGAAAAAGCTCGCCCAATTTTGGGGAAAATTTTCATCAGACATCCATTTGAAATTATAACCGATATCGGCCGGGGATCGGGCTAAAAGCAATAATAAAAACAGGAAGATTATTGCAAGCTCAATTTTAGTCCGTCTATCAAAATGATAACGAATGTAATTTCGGTAGTATTGCAGTCGAGTCTTGATGAGTAGGGATAGCATATATTCTCATTTCGCTTTACGAGTTATCACAACCTCACGCAGATCTCGTTCTTTAACTCCATCTAAAAAGCTTTGAAAATCAGGGTACTGTTTTGGCTCGATGCGCGTTCCATTGAGCAATCGATTCAAACCAATTTTTAGGGTGTTGCCGTTAGTTGAATAAGACCAGTTAGCAGATCCGAATGGGGAAGCAATGGAATCGGACCCGGCAGGGGTAGTTACTTCCCATTTCG
>CBFDBN010000539.1:0-3017 GCA_965603055.1 uncultured bacterium
TTCAATTCTTCAAGCAATGCCAATCGAGCAAAATTGTTTCCCTGTTCCTCAAATTCTCTCAGCTTTTGGATTGGTTCCAGCAGGGCGATCAACAAGCTTTTCAAAGTCGATCTTGTTCCAATGACGTAAGCGCCAATACGATTTAGACTGGCATCGAAAAAGTCCAATGCAATATTGACTCGATTCAAAACGCCGGCACGGACAATTTCTTCGGCAACACTTTTCACTTCATCGTTCAAGATAACCACATGATCGCTGTCCCATCGAACGCCGCGACTAACGTGAAACAGCAGCTCATCTGAAAATTGAAGAATAGCAGAAATTTTATCCGCAATGGATTCAGTGGGATGGAAATGCCCCAGGTCGATGCAGATCATTTTTCCCCGGGAGATAGCGTAGCCCATGTAAAACTCATGCGATCCCACCACAAAAGACTCGCTGCCGATGCCGAACAGCTTACTTTCCACTGCATCTTTCATCTCTTTTGGATCATATTTAACAGCATAAATCTCATCCATCGAATCTTTCAACAATGCCCGATGCGTCCAACGATCCACCGGGGAATCTTTGGTTCCATCAGGAATCCAGAGATTGTGAATGCAGGGACTATTCAGCTCTCTTCCCATAAAAGCGCTGATTTCGCGGCAGCGTTTGACATGCTCGATCCAGAACTTCCGAATTGCCTGGTCTTTGCTGCTTAATGTAAATCCATCATTGGCTTTGGGATGAGAAAAACACGTTGCATTAAAATCGAGTTTGATGTTTTGATCTTTTGCCCAATCAATCCAGCCTTTGAAATGATCTGGGGTAATTTCGTCTCGATCAACACGCTTGCCGCCAAATTCGCCATAAATGGCATGTAGATTTAAACGGTGATTGCCGGGCAGCAGTGAAAAAGCTTTTTCCAGATCCATTTTTAATTCATCGATAGTTCTTGCCTTGCCGGGGTAGTTGCCAGTGACCTGAATTCCTCCGCCAGAAAGCGCGGCATCCGGTGTCTCAAATCCCCCCACATCATCTCCCTGCCAGCAGTGCAGGGAAATGGATATCTTGCTTAATTTTTCCGTTGCAACTTCAGTATCAACACCAGATTCAGCGTAACGTTGTTTAGCGATTTCATAGGATTTTTCGATTAAAGTTACTTGATCCATAAAATTCTCCTTTAAAAATAAATTTAACGTCTCTTTTTCCTCTCAAGTCTCACTTTTGCATTTTATCTCGTTTACTCCAAAACATTGCCTCAATTATATATCATTTCTACTAAAATAGCAAGTATTTTTTTCCATTTTTTAATGCTTTAATTCTATTGAAATAGGTCGATTAAAATTATTTTTGCTTGACTTTAAATTTATTTTTGCTATATTCTACCCTGGTGACAATTCTTTAACAATAATTTGACAAGGAGGATATTGTTATGCGATCAAAAATTTCTTTTGTGCTGGTAGTTTGTTTCTTCCTGCTGATTTTAACCAACTGTGAAAAAAGTGAACCCCGAATAAGCACCACATCCGCAGAAGCATTAGCGCTCTACAATGAAGGTATCAGTTTGGCAGAAAAGTTCCATGATACTGAAGCGATTGAAAAGTTTAAGGCCGCTATTGATTTAGATTCCACGTTTGCAATGGTTTATTACCATCTCTCCCGTACTTATGAAAGTGCTGGTAATTTATCAGACGCCAGGGAGAATCTACTTAAAGCGGAAGAATTCATCGGTGAATTGGAATCACTTCGCGAATGGATGTACATCAATGCCTGGGACAGGGTATTAGAGAACGATTATGCTGGAGCGATTGGTAAATATCAAGAAATACTGGAGAAATATCCTGGTGATCGACACGCACTTTTTGTTCTGGGTAAAACCTATCGATTAGCAAAAAATTATCCAGAATCAGTAAACATACTGAAAAAATTAGTTGACAAGTACTCCAGTTATGCACCAGGCTATAACCAGCTTGGATACACATATTATGAGATTGGTGATTACGACCAGGCAACCGCTATGTTCAAGCAATATGCAGATTTAGAACCGGATGAGCCCAATCCTTACGACAGCCTGGGAGATATGTACCGGGCACAGGGGGATTATCAAGCAGCGATTAAAAATTATCAAAAAGCTTTGGAGATAGCGCCCAATTTTTACACTTCATTCCGAAATTTAGGACTCTCCTATTTCGGTGCTGGTAAATATGATTCTGCGATTACAACCTACAATAAATTTATTGAGAAATTTACCGAACGAGAATGGGAGCGAGATGTGCACTCTGATCTGGTGGAAGTCTACCTGGCGACTGGACAGTATAACAAGGCATTGGAGCAGATCGATAAAGCGTTAAAGCTTTCAAATACCAATTTCAGAAAATCATGGGCAATAGCCAAGAAAGGATACATATATTATCAAAAGAACGATTTTCCAACCGCTTTACGATATTTCAACCAGTCTTTAACGATTTTTCCTGACGGCATCTGGTCGCGAGAATGGCGGGGTTTGGTATTCCTGAAACAGCACAATTATGATCAAGTGCTGACTGAAGCTGAAAAGATGAAAGCCCTGATTGATCAATTTGGTCTGAAAGGATATCAATGCAGTTACAATAACTTATTAGGAAGGGCGGCAATGGAACAGGGATTGTACGATCAGGCAATTATATATTTCAAAGATTCAATTGAGCTCGATCCGGCTTCATGTCGTTACCCAATGGCAATCACATATTTCAAAAAAGGAGACTGTGAAAAAGCCATTGATCTTTGCAATGAATTTTTTAAATATAATCCCAATCATGCGCTTGCCCATTTGCTATTAGCCCGGGTATATGAAAAACAGGACAAAGTCGATTTAGCCAGAACAGAATATCAAAGATTTCTCAACATCTGGCAAAACGCGGATGAAGGGCTGCCCGAATTGACCCTGGCACAGAATGCTATGAAATAGCTCTCTGAATAGCATCGAAATATTTGCTATCCAACACTAATTAAACAAAAAGGCTGCCTTCTGGCAGCCTTTTTGCATGATGGTGAAA
>CBFDBN010000540.1:0-3000 GCA_965603055.1 uncultured bacterium
GAGCCAGATACGTTGCAGCCTACAATTATTTTTCGATCGATTCAGGATAGCAGTTTTGGAATTAGCTTGAATCCATAGATCAGGTTTGCCTTTTCTGAGGCAATCGATCAGAATTCTTTTGAGAATTCGTTTGGTTTCAAAAAAAATGATACAAGTTTTGTGAGTGGAAAATTTGATTGGGAAAATCCGGCTGATGTATCTTTTTTAATTGATAGCTCTCTGAAAAGCTTGACTCAATATCGCATCGAAATTTCAATCGATTCCATCGTCGATCTTGCTGGCAACAGCCTGGCTGACACTGTGGATACGCTCTATTTTAAGACTTTAAATGCAGATACGCTGTCAGCCATCGGGGGAGAGATTGTTGATGAACAGCAAAATGCAAAAGGGAAAGTATTTTTAACGGCAAAGAGCGAGCAAAATTCTTATCAATTGATGCTGGATAAACCTGGCGCTTATCTTTTTGAAAGTGTGATGCCAGGAATTTACACGATTAATGGATTTCGGGATGCGGATAGTAATGGTGTTTATTCTTATGGTTCGGCAATGCCGTATGTTCCATCAGAGCGATTCGTTTTTTATTCGGATTCCATTAAAGTTCGATCTCGCTGGCCGAATGAGGGGAATGATATTACCTTTAAATAAGTTGTCCTGAGTTGATTTTTAGGGGATGGAATATAAATTCAGTTTGACAAAATGATTGGGGAGTATGAACGCAACTGATAAATTCGTTGTGTTCCGTCTGTGGAAAAAAGAGTATTTCTAAAATCCTGAAAATTTATTTATGAATGGAGAGAGTATGAATCGATTTCAGTATCGGAACGGTGAACTATTCTGTGAGAATTTGAAGATCGAAAGACTTGCTGAGAGGTATGATACGCCATTATATCTTTACAGCAAAAATATGATTGTCGATAATTATAAAGCTATTGATGAAGCATTTTCATCGGTGAAACATCCGATTTGTTATGCCATGAAAGCCAATTCCAATTTTCAAATTTTAAAATTAATGGCATCGCTGGACAGTGGGGGCGATGTCGTATCCGGTGGCGAGCTATTTTTGGCGCAGCAGGCGGGAATTCCAGCCAACACAATCGTCTATGCTGGTGTGGGAAAAACTGACGAAGAAATCAAATATGGCATCGAAAGCGGGATTATGGCTTTTAATGTTGAATCCGAGCCAGAACTGGAGATCGTGAATCAAATTGCCATCGACATGGGAAAAAATGCGCCTGTTGCCATTCGCATCAATCCTGATATAGATGTTCATGGTCATCCTTATATATCAACCGGTAAATCCATCAATAAATTCGGCATTGATATAAATATTGCCCGGGAAGTTTTTTTGAAAACGAAACAGATGGATGGAATTGATATTGTGGGGGTTCACTGTCATATCGGCTCACAGATTTTGAACCTGGAATATTATGTTGCCACCGCGAAGAAATTATTTGATTTTGTTCAGCAGTTGTCCGAATCTGGAATTGAAATTCAGCATGTCGATATTGGCGGCGGTTTGGGAGTTCATTATCCAGACATCATTCCAGAATGTGCAGATAGGGTAGGGGAGAGGGTGCCATCTCCGGCAGAATTGGCTGAAAAAGTTATCAATGTTCTCAAACCACTAAATTGTGAAATCTTGTTTGAGCCGGGTCGCTCGATTATTGCAGAGACCGGTGCGTTGATCACCAAGGTTCTTTATGTCAAAAAATCACGGGATAAAAATTTTCTCGTTGTTGACGCCGGTATGAATGACCTGATCCGCCCCAGTTTGTATGAGGCATATCATCAAATCGTGCCGCTGAAACAATTGGATGGTGAGCTTGAGCTGTCAGATGTTGTTGGGCCCATCTGCGAGACCGGTGATTTTCTTGCTAAAGACAGATCGCTGCCAAAAGTTCAGCGCGGAGATTATTTAGCTGTGATGACGGCGGGTGCTTATGGGTATTCTTTGGCAAGTAACTATAACTCTCGACCTCGACCGATTGAGGTTTGGGTGGATGCAGACCGGAGTGAGGTGATTCGGGAGCGGGAGAAAATTGAGAATTTGATTTGAAATTAATCTCTAATTGTCAATAGTGAATTGTCAATTGATAATTGTTAACTGCTTATAACATTACAGGATAAAATAAAAACTATTGAATATGAAAAAGGAAAATTCATTAAAATTCACCAAACTCTCTGCCACAGGAAATGATTTTATTTTGTTCGATAATCGAGAAGGGAAATTATCAGGCAACGAACATGAATTCTTTCACCAGATTTGTCAACGTCGCCAGTCCATCGGCGCAGATGGTATTTTACTGATCGAAAAAAGCGATCAAAATCATTTTTCATTGAGATACTTCAACTCCGATGGTCATATCGGAGAAATGTGCGGCAATGGCGCGCGGGCAGCAGCCTATTATGCTCATACTCATCAGTTAGCTCCTGCCGAGGCTCAATTCGAGGTGCTGGGAGTTGTTTACCGGGCTTTTGTTGATGATAATTGGGTGAAATTGGTTATGCCACCGCCAATAGAGATTCGAGAATATCCCGGGGTAGTGGAAGAAGATGATTTTCAAGAGGGTGGATATTTAAATGTCGGCGTTCCTCACTATGTTTTGTTTGTAACTGATGTTGATAAAATTGATGTCGAAAAAATTGGGAGGAAATACCGTTATCACAAATCGTTTCAACCCTGGGGCACCAATACCAATTTCGTTCAAATTATTGATAATGAAAATTTAAAAATGAGAACTTATGAGCGAGGGGTGGAAGAGGAGACCCTTGCCTGCGGGACCGGTACAATTTCTTCCGCAATTCTGGCAAGATTACAAAAAAATATTGATCTGCCTGTGACCATCCAGGCGCCTGGCGGGCTTCTGCGTGTAGATTTTGATAATGATATGACAAAAATTTTACTTGAAGGTCAGGCTAAAATTGTGTATTTTGGTGAGTTAGAAAATCGTAGCGCGTAGCGAGTGGGGCGTAGCGCGTAATATTATATTTCTTGCGCTC
>CBFDBN010000541.1:0-2997 GCA_965603055.1 uncultured bacterium
TCATTTTAATCGTAATCCTTTCGCTATGGGTGATTGGAGTTACTGACCGGTCGCTAAATTTGTTGATTTTCTGTATTTGTTTCAGCTTTAAGCGACCGGTCAGTCCCTCTGTAACTGATCGATTGCTTTAAATCTATTCAAATTCATAAAAAAGGTATTGATTTTTTGATAAATCTTTTTACATTTATAAAATCTTACGTCATTAGCTATACTTGAAATATAATTTTTGCATGAAATAATTTTTTTAATTTTATGATTGATATTGAAGAAAATTGGAATCATCTCCTCAATAAAATTAAACAAGAAGCTTCTTTTAAAATCATCTACGTCATCGGTTCGAATGATAGCGGTAAAAGTACTTTATGTCGATTCCTTAGTGATAATCTATCCATAAATTCCCAAACTGCTTATATTGATTGCGATCCAGGACAATCCCTCATTGGACCACCAACTACGGTTGGCTTAATGCAATTATTTCAATTAGGGGATGAAAAACTGTCTCAATACCATTATTTCGTCGGCTCAACAACACCGAGGGGGCATTTACTACAAGCTTTGACTGGTATCAAAAAACTAACAGAACAAGCTGTCAGGCTTGGAGCCCAGCGGATTATTCTCGATTCATGCGGTTTTGTTTTGGATCAAGTTGCCCGTGAATTTCAATTTCGAATCATTGATTTAATTCAACCCGATTTTCTCATTGCGCTCCACAGACCAGATGAAGATTTCAGGTGGGTGAGTAATTTTAGAAGACATCCCCAAATAAATCTATATCGTCTGCCGATTTCCCCATCGGTCATTGCTCGAACACCTGCGGAGCGAAGAAACTATCGAGAGGAAAAATTTAGAAAATACTTTGAATTTGGCGAGCCACAAGAATTAATTTTAAGAGGAATTGGCTTTCATGGCAGGGTTCCAGATTTGCGGAATCCAGATAAGTATCGCAATAAGTTAGTTGCCCTATGCAATGCAAATAATTTCGTGATGGCGCTGGGAATTGTTCAGGAAATTAATTTAACCACTAAAGTGATTCAAGTATATGCTCCTAAATTTGACTATTCAAAAGTTGTTTTCATTCATTTTGGTTCGATCTACTTAAATTCTGAAGGGCAGCAAATTATTATGTGAAAAGATAAAGATAAATGGACTCCACTTTGAAAGTGGAGTCCATTTACAAAAGTGGCCTCCATTTATCTAATATCTATTAACTATCCCTCTTCAATCGAACCGTCTTAATTTCAAACGGTTTGAAATCAAGAGACAAAAAATTTGATTCTATTTTCAACTCTGCAATATTGTTTTCCAGCATATTTGTCAAATGAGCAATTTTAACAGGGATGCCCAATGTAATTTTCGCCTGATTCGACATTCCATAAGCTTCATATAATCTTAAAATAATATCATCATTATCTTCAGCTTTTTTGATCGATTCCACAATCACATTTTCAACATCCATAGAGATAAAAGAGAAATTTTGAGGCAAATTTCCGGGTTTCTTCTTCTTTTCAATCTCAAATGTTTCCAACGGAACATTCAATTCATAACCAGCTTGAATCACCCCGCCTGACAGGTGATTTCCAGGGTGCGGAAAAAGAGAATAGGTGAACTCATGTACACCCTGATCCGCTTTTAGATCAGGATGTTGGGGGCTCCTCAGCAGGTTAATATCCAGAATATTTCCCACCACTTTGTGTCCATATTTGCAATCATTTAACAGTGCCACCCCATAATCAGCCTGTGAAATATCGATCCATTTGTGGGCGCAGATTTCAAATTTGGCGCTTTCCCACGAAGTATTCTGATGATTCGATCGCCGGATGTGTCCAAATTGAATCTCGCTAACGGACTCGGTAGCCTGAACATCGACCGGAAATGAAGCCCGGAGCATCTTATTGTTCTCGTTCCATTCAACGTGAGTCTGAAAATCCAGCCGTCGGCTACCGGCTGTCAAAGTGATGTTTTGAATGAGTGTTGATTTCCCATATTGACGGATTTGTTTAACTATCGCTTTGGGTCCATCTTTGATAACTTCGATCGATTTTAATGCAAAATTTCCTGCATCTCGATAATTATAATCGATTGAAAAATCCCAGGCATCCCCATCATCATGATAAATGGATAACAGATTCGCTATCGCTCCTTGTTCAACGATTTCTCTTTGATTTTCTTTGTCATAAATGGAACGAATATTTCCTTCCCCATCAAATTCAACTCTTAATAATTCATTTTCCAGATGATTTTGACTTGCAGTTAATTTCGGGAATTGTTTGTCAATATTTTTTCCTTCAATCGTCGTATAACCCATTGCAGGCACTTCCGCTTTGTACCAATTATCGCCAATTTTCAACCATTCTTTCCTTTCCCATGAAAGCGAATTGCTGATAACAATTGGATCCTCATAATCTGCAAAATCAATCTCACCAAAGATATTTGTTTTTATTAAATTGTCTAATGCCTTCACATTGTTAAGAAGCGTTGCATATCTTTCCAAAGATTCGTCATATACTCTTGTAATTGATGATCCTGGCAGGATATCATGAAATTGATAAAGCAACACTTCCTTCCAGATTTGCTCGATTTTTTCCTGGTTGTATTGCTGCTCAGTAAATAATCCAGCAAGAATAGAGGTATACTCCAATTCTCTCAGTCCAAGCTCCAATTTCCGATTGAACCATTTGCTTCGTCCCTGCGTGGTATATGTTCCCTGGTGAATGCCCAGGTACAATTCTCCAACCCAGGAGTGAAATTTTTCTTTGTCTTTCTCAAGACGTTTGAAAAACGAAAGCACATTTTCCTGTGTAACCGGAGCAATTCCTTCTAAATTTGTTTCTCGTTCCAATCTTTCTAAATGCTCAACTCCCGGACCGCCGCCGCCGTCGCCAATTCCATAGACAACCATGCAATCTTCTGACACGGTTTTATCTAAATAGGCTTTTTCAGTCTTTTTGATAGCCTGGGGAGTTGCTGCACTATTATATGTCCCTTCTGGCGGCATGT
>CBFDBN010000542.1:0-2994 GCA_965603055.1 uncultured bacterium
TCAGTTACAGAGGCTGTGGAATGGGTAATCAATGATATTGAAAAGACAATTGGAATCCCGACGCTGCAACAGATGAAGCGATTGGCAGATGAAATAAACAAAAGAGGTGGATCGAGCTTATCACCGCAGCGATACAAAGATATTTATAACGATGCCCTCGTTTCGATGGTTAAAACAACTCATCAAAAACTGAAAAATAATGAAATAGAGATCGAAAATTTAAGAATCCCTGGCGCTATTCAGTTACTCACGGAACTTGATAAAATATTTGGTAACAATGCTTTATTTCTCTCCAGCGGGACAGATATTGAACCTGTTAAAGAAAGTGTAAAAATACTGGATTATGAAAATTTTTTTAAAGATCGAATTATTGCCTCGGGATCAAATGGAAACAATAGCGATTGTCCCAAAAAATTGATCATTGAAAAATTAGTTGAAGAACAAAATCTCCAACCGGATCAACTTTTGACTTTCGGTGATGGCGTTCCAGAAATTGAATATACACAAAAATTTGGCGGTGTCTGTGTCGGTGTTCTAACACCTGACCAGAGTCATTATGAATTACGAGGACAATTTACAATTGAAAAAAAACGAGAACGATTGATCAAGGCAGGGGCGCATCTATTGGTGCCTGATTTTCGTTTTCCAACAAAATTGTTAGAAACCGTTTGTTCAAATATATCAAAAAAGCATTGACTTTTTAATTCATATTTATATCTTATTAAGATAAAAAATAAAATAAATACAAAGAAAGTAATATAACTTTTAAAAAAATTTCTCGTAAATTTGTGAGATCTGTAACCAACTAATAATTAATCAAAGGAGACGATCCATTATGAAAGTAACATTTTATGTTTTAAGAGCAATGACCATTGTTTCCATCTTGCTATTGGTGCTTGTTTCAGTACTCTTTGCCGGGGCGGTTGATAAAGCATCCCCGGATTTGATTAATAAAATTGAAAAAGCGGGAGACATCACAAAGTATCCCGATGCCAACACCATCCTCATTGAGATGAAGACAACGTACGACTACCAGTCGAGCGGTAACTATGTCGCCACCACCTATGGTTTAAGAAAGATTCTCACTGAACAAGGAAAGAAAAACTTTAGCGAAAAAAAGTTTCCCTATTATCGTAAATACGATAGAATTTATGTGGACCAGGCTCGGCTTATCAAGCCCGATGGAACGATACAGGAGGTTCCGAAAGAGAACATTACCGATATCACCCTTTCAATCCTGGCGTCGATGAACATTTTCGAGCCTGATCAACGGCAGAAGGTGATCACATTTCCCAACCTGGAAGTTGGTGATGCTATCGAATATTTCGTAGTCGACACCTGCCACCATGCTATCATCGAAGGCGAATTTGACTGTATGTATTTTTTCCAGGAATTCGATCCAGTTCTTCACGATGAAATTGTTGTGACAGGACCTGCTTCAATGCCATTAACCTACAAAAGTCAGAACGATCCCCAAGGAAAAATTCAGTTCTCCAGAACTGAAAAAGATGGCAACACCACTTACCGCTGGTGGGCAAATGACCAGCCCAGAATGATCAGCGAGCCAGCAATGGCACCGTATCAGAACATCGCCCCGGGAATTTGGGCTTCAACTATCCATTCGTGGAATGATATCTCACGGTGGGGATACAATCTCAATGAAAAATACATCGACATGAACGAAGCGCTGAGAAACGAAACCCAACAACTTGTAAATGGCTGCGAGACCCGTGAAGATAGCCTCAAAGCGCTCTATCATTTTGTCGCTCAAAAGGTACGTTACATGGGTATTGGACTGGGAAAGAAAACCGGCTATGATCCAAAACTCGCGACCAAAACCTATGAGACGAAATATGGCGTATGTCGGGATGTGGCTGTGCTGTTGACCGCGATGATCAGGGAAGTGGGAATCCCGGCAAACGTTGTTTATACGTCACTTGGCTACGAGCAGTACGCGGACATTCCGAACCTGTACTGGAGTCATGGAATCGTTGCTGTTCCCAACAAACAAGGCGGTTACACCTACATCGATCCGACCATCGAAAACGGCATGGAGCTGCTAATGTCCGTGGAAGCAGAACAGGTGACACTGGTGCTCACTGCCGAAGGGGACAGTCTCGAAAGGACAGCGTACAGCCCCCCTGAAGAAAATACCGGCTATTTCAAATCTACCACCGAACTCAAGCAGGATGGCTCTGTGACGAGTCACGTCCAACTAAGTTCCAACGGTATATACGATCTTGCGCTACGCCAGATCGTCAAAGCATTGCCGCCGGCTCGACTGAAGAATATATTCCAGCAAATCGTTTCTTCCACTTACCCCGGCGCCCAGGTCACAGAAATAAAAACCGGTGACCCGGAAGATCTTTACCAGCCTATGACAGTGGATATTTCTTTTGAATCAGCAGATTTTGCGCTTCAAGCTGGAAAATATCTGCTCGTGAAAATGCCACTCTCCACCGGTATTTTTGATCTGCTGGGAAGTCAGTTCCTTAAAGCAGCCAACCTTTCTGAGCGAAAATATCCGTTCAATCTTCAAACAACGCTTGGAGTTCTCAACGAAGAAACGCTGGTGATACCCAAAGGCTATCGCATCAAAGCCGTACCCGATCAGGTCGATGTAAGCTATGATCCGGTGAGCTATAAAATGGAGTATCAAGAGACAAGAATTGCGGAACCCGAGGGAAAAGCAGCGGTTCAGTACCGGAGCCGCCTGGGGATGAAGAAAAAGATCTACTCACCGGGTGAGTACCTCGAGCTGAAAAAAATATTGAAAGCTTCCCAGCGATCAACACGAGGGGAAGTAATCCTTGAGAAGACAGATTAACCGACCCAATTGGGACAGGATAGAGCCGCAAAACATAGAACGCAGATAGAACGGATGCAACGGATTAAAACGGATTTTATTTGATGATTGTCAAACGTTCAACTCGTTCCATTAAATCTTTGGCAATTAAGAAATCCTGTCAAAGGTTGCAAACCTTTGACGGATGA
>CBFDBN010000543.1:0-2992 GCA_965603055.1 uncultured bacterium
GCTTTGACGTAAATATCTGGTGCTGGTTTTTTCAATTTCAGATTTTATTACCAGGGTAAAAGTGATCTAAAGTGGCCAAATTTAAAAATGACTAAAAATTCTTTAGCGTACTTTAGACACTTTATTAACTTTAAACTTGTAAATTTTAACCCCTTGAACTACCCGGGTAATCGTTCCACTTGCTGATGGAGTATCTGGTTTTAATCCCAATTGCAAAGATTTATAAAATCCCAAAATTTGCCCGATCAAAACATCGCACACGGGCAAGAAATCTGGATTAATCGGTTTGTCATTATTGGAATTCAGTATAATTTTTGAATCCACATCGAAAACCGGATCATCATTTTCCATGACTGCGACACTGTGCAAACCTCGCTCACCGGCATTAATTGCATGTAACAAATCAATCTCATATTGAATGACATAAGGATCAGTAGAAAAAAGGCAGACCACCAGCGTTTTGGGATTGATCACCGCTTTGGGCCCATGTCGAAATCCCAGAAACGAATCGAACTTAGAAATTACATAGCCATCAGTTAACTCCTGTAATTTAAGATGACATTCCTCGGCGCAGCCCATCAAAGCCCCTGATCCTAAAAACACTGCCCGTTCAAATGGCAATTCACAGGTGGATTTTAGCTTTTTAGCGTAATCGTCAATAATTATCTTTCCATATCGACATAAGGTCATAATATCCTCTTTCAATGATTCTAATTGGGATATTTGAGAGATTAAAATCGCCATCAACAGCATCGATGTAAAACTTCCTGTCATCGCCAGTCCCTGGTCGTTTGTCTCGGGAGGAAGAACGATCACCAGCGAATTTTTGCTTTTTGCGTTGGAAGCAAGCTCTCCGTTGGGATTACAGGTAATAATCAAATGATAAATCGATTCACACAATTCATTGGCGAGATGGAAGGTGGCAAGGCTTTCGGGACTATCACCTGATCTGGCAAAAGACACAAGCAATGTTGGACTTTTTTTCAAGAAATAATATTGTGGATGTGTAACGATGTCCGTTGTCGCAATAGCACGATTTCTCAATTGAGTATTTTTTTGAAACAGCCCTTTCAGACTATCACCGATAAATGCTGAAGTTCCAGCTCCCGATAAAATTATATCCAAATTTGGTTTTGCAAATAGATTCTGTAAAAATTTAGAAATCAAGTTTTTATTTAGCAAGGCAAACTCGTAGGTTTTTTCCCAGAGGTTTGGTTGCTGAGAGATTTCTTTAGCGGTGAATTGAGCGCCTTTAACAATTAGAGAATCTTCTGAAAACCCCAAAAATTTTGGAGACATATAACGATTACCTTTCGTTTGGCTTTCGTTTTATTTCTTTACAAAAGATAATAAAATAATATGATCTTGTCAAGTGATTTTTAAATGAAATTAATTGTATCCTTTTTATTAACTTGTTTACAATGTGATAAAAATTTTTATTTATCTAATCCATTATAATTCAAGGTCTAAATATATATGTACCTGGGAGAAAATTATGCTGTCCATCATTTTTATTTCTAATTTATAAAAAAACACTTGACTTTCTAAATAAAATATTTTATCTTTAAAAACAAGGAAATGAAAGTATAAAACTTTCAAAACAAAACAACAGTATTCAAAATGAAAAATCAAAAAGAGACTTCCACTACTGATAGACGCTCTCAAATTCTTGCACTGCTGGATGAAAATGGACAGGTTGATGTCCAACAATTAAGCGATCGATTTAAAGTCAGTAGTGTTACCATCCGTAATGATCTTGCCTATTTAGAAAATAAGAATTTGTTATATCGCACCCGAGGCGGTGCCATTAAACAGACCAAAGTGGCTATGGATCTGGCGCTATCTGAGAAAGCTCGTAAGCATTCGGAACAGAAAAAAAGAATTGGAATGAAAGCAATAGAACTGATACAGGAAGGCGATACCATTATTCTCGATTCTGGCACCACCACCATGGAAATTGCCCGACAATTAAAAAATTTCCAGAACCTCACCGTTATCACCCACGCACTGAATATTGCCACCGAGATAGCCGGTTCAAAAGGAATTGAGATCATCATGCCAGGCGGTGTTTTGCGAGCCAAATCTTTCTCATTGGTTGGGTCACAGGCAGAGAAAATGTTGCAGGATTTTTATTGCGATAAATTATTTCTCGGCGTCGATGGGATTGACACGTCGTATGGTGTATCCACTCCCATCGTATCCGAAGCTCAACTTAATCGAGTCATGGTGGAGATTTCCCGGGAGACGATTGTAGTTACCGATCACAGTAAATTTGATAAGCGAAGCTTTGCTTTTATTGTTCCTATTGATAAAATCGATCGTGTCATTACCGACGAGGGGATTGCTGAAAAAGATCGACAGAGTTTATTAACGCAAAATGTTGAATTAATTATTGCTTAATTTAAGTGAGACGTTTGAATTTTGGCATTTGTTATTCAATGTCATTAAGATAAGGAATTATTTACCGATTCCATCGCTCCGAGCGATGGAATCGGTAGCTTAACTAAATGACATTGATTTGTTATTTGGAATTTCTTTCGGAGGGAGGTTTCATTTGAAAACAAAGCTCTGGTTAGTATTCGCCATCATCACAACAACATTCTGGGGTGTCTGGGGTGCGTTAATCGAAATGACTGAAAAAGCCGGATTCCCCGCTACACTGGGTTATACGGTCTGGTCATTAACCATGATTATTCCTGCGCTGGTTGCGCTACGGGTAATCAACTGGAAATTGGAATATGATGCAAAGTCAATTTTTTATGGCGCCATTATCGGATTTTTGGGCGCTGGTGGACAGCTCATTTTATTCACCCAGGCTTTGATAGAAGGTCCCGCCTATCTCATTTTCCCGATTATTTCATTATCGCCGCTGGTCACCATTATTTTATCATACATATTTTTAAAAGAACGTGCCAGCAAGCCGGGCTGGATTGGAATTTTCCTGGCATTAATAGCCATCCCGCTGCTATCGTATCAACATCCCGGTACATCC
>CBFDBN010000544.1:0-2987 GCA_965603055.1 uncultured bacterium
CAGAATTATCCCAATCCGTTTAATCATTCGACTTTGATTCGTTACAATCTGCCTGAGGATTGTTTTGTTACAATTGAAATTTTTGATATGCTAGGGAGAAATATTGCAACATTGATTAACGATAACCAGACGTCGGGACAACATCAAATTGAATGGGATAGGCAACGTGAGGATAATTTTTATAATAAAATTTTATCGAGTGGCGTTTATTTTTATCGCATCGAAGCGGTTTCAAAAACAAGGGCTTATACTGATGTAAAAAAGATGATATATCTGAAATAAAAATCTTTTAAAAAACTATCTGTGGGGATTTCTTCAATCTGTGGGAGGATTAATAAAATTCCCCACAGATTGAAGAAATCCACCGATGAAAAATCTTTTAAAGAAAACATCTGTGGGACTTATTCAATCCGCGGGGGGAATAAAAAAATTCCCCACAGATTGAAAAAATCCACAGTTGAAAAACCTTAAAAAAAATATCCGTGGGGCTTATTCAATCTGCGGGGGGATTAAAAAAAATTACTATCAATATAACTACAAACATTTTAGAGAGGTTGCAACATGAAATCTTCAAAATGGTTTCTCTCAATTTTCTTCATTTTATTCATTCTAAATCTGCTGATCGCTGGCACCCCGTTAACTGACACAGAAATCAACAAAAAAGTGGAAGCGTTATTGAGCCAGATGACGCTGGAAGAAAAGATCGGGCAGGTGACGCAGTATAGCATTGACACCTCTGATGAAATCAAACAAATGGTTCGGAATGGGAAAATCGGCTCATTTTTGAATTTTCGTGGCAGTGAAGCGACCAATGCCATGCAGAGAATTGCGGTGGAAGAATCTCGATTGGGGATTCCGATCATTTTTGGCAATGATGTAATTCACGGCTATCGGACGATTTTTCCCATTCCATTGGGCGAGGCTGCCAGTTGGGATCCCGAATTGGTCAACAAAGCTGCTACGGTTGCTGCCAGGGAAGCTGCCTCGGCGGGAACTCACTGGACCTTCGCCCCAATGGTGGATATTGCCCGAGATCCCCGCTGGGGACGAATTGCCGAAGGGGCGGGTGAGGATCCCTACCTGGGTGCTGTCATGGCTCGAGCCAGGGTGCAAGGATTCCAGGGACAGGATTTAGCCGATCCAGCCACGGTCGTCGCCTGTGCTAAACATTATGTGGCTTATGGCGGTGCTGAGGCTGGCAAGGATTATAACACGGTAGATGTTTCGCAGATTACACTGCGAGAAGTCTATCTCCCCCCGTTTGAAGCAGCGATCAGGGCTGGGGCTGGAACTTTGATGAGTGCCTTTAATGATTTAAACGGCGTCCCCTGTACCGCAAACAAATTTACCTTGACCGATATTTTGCGAGGCGAATGGAGCTTCAAAGGCTTTGTGGTCAGCGATTGGACCTCAATCAATGAGCTACTAAATCATGGCATAGCAGGAAGCCTTGCCGAGGCTGGCATGAAGGCGCTTGATGCGGGTGTGGACATGGATATGGAAGGTCGAGTCTATAGTGAAAATTTAGCTCAACTGGTGACAGATGGAAAAGTGACTGGGCAACAAATCAACGAAGCTGTCCGCCGAATCCTGAGAATCAAGTTTAAGCTGGGATTGTTTGATAATCCGTATACTGATTTAAAAAGAGAACAGGAGATCATTCTATGTAAAGAGCACATTGAGGCAGCTCGGGATGTCGCTCGAAAATCCATTGTCTTATTGAAGAATGAAAGGAACTTGCTTCCCTTAAAAAAGGACATCAAATCGATTGCTGTAATTGGACCATTGGCAAATGATAAACAATCCCCGCTTGGCTCGTGGCACTGTGAAGGAAAAGTTGAGAATGTGGTAACGCCATTGGAAGGGATTAAAGCGAAAGTCTCTCGTGATACAAAGGTGAATTATGCAAAGGGATGTGAGATTCGCTGGAATAAAAATGCTAACATTGCCGAAGCGGTAAATACAGCAAAAAATGCTGACGTTGTCATCCTGGTCGTGGGCGAGAATGCGAACATGAGTGGAGAAGCGGCGTCGAGAAGCTCGCTCGATCTTCCTGGGATGCAGCAAGAATTGGTCAAAGCAATTCATCAAACAGGCATTCCAATTGTCATGGTACTTATGAACGGGCGTCCCCTTTCTATTTCGTGGGAAGCGGAAAACATTCCCGCCATTGTTGAGACCTGGTTCCTGGGAATTCAAACTGGCAATGCCATCGCAGATGTAATATTTGGCGATTACAATCCAGGCGGAAAATTGCCTGTCACCTTCCCTCGTTCGGTGGGACAGGTTCCCAATTACTATTACCATAAAAATACCGGCAGACCGCCCACTGACCACAAATTTACTTCAAGATATATTGACATGCCTGTGACACCGCTTTTTCCGTTTGGCTATGGATTGAGTTATACAAAATTTGAATACAGCAATTTGAAAATCTCCCCACAAAAAATCAACGACAATGAATCTGTCAGAATCAGCGCCGACGTAAAAAATATCGGTGATCGAGCCGGCGATGAAGTTGTGCAGTTGTACATCCAGGATGTTGTCGCCAGCTTGACCAGACCAGTGAAACAGTTGAAAGGATTTGAAAAGATTACATTAGCCCCAGGGGAAACAAAAGCTGTTGAATTTGTCCTTTCACCTGAAGCGCTTGGCTTTTATAATGAACAATTAGAATTTGTGATCGAACCTGGGTTGTTCAAAGTCTGGATCGGGACCAATTCTGTGGAAGGGCCAGAAGGGAGCTTTGAATTGATGTAGAATGGAATCCCAGATGGACTCCACTTTGGAAGTGGAGTCCATCTGTATTGATTGACGAATAATGATTAACGATTTTTGATTTAAGATGGAATGCAAAAAGCAGAAATCCTGAAATCAACAATACTTCTAAAATCGTATATCGTTAATCTTTATTCTGAAATCAAAAAAAAAGCAAATTAAAGTGGAAAAAAGAAATATGAAAAGAAACCTTTATCCGATTCTAATTG
>CBFDBN010000545.1:0-2986 GCA_965603055.1 uncultured bacterium
ATCGGGCTGGTGCTGCTGGGGTATATTTCTTATAAACAATTGCCAGTGGAGCTGTTTCCCAATGCAGAATTACCGTTTTTGATTGTCCAGGTCAATGGCGCTCGGGAGATGGATCCTGAATACATGGAAAAACAGGCGATCATTCCGCTGGAAGGTGCAGTCAGTACGCTGGAAGGTATCGATAAAATTGAGTCCTTTGCCGATCGCCGCAGCGGCAGGATCATGGTTTATTATAATCAAAATGTAAAGATAAAATACGCTTATCTAAAACTTCAGGAAGCTGTAAACGTCATAAAACCAAATTTGGGCGACGAGTTCTTCGTCAATGTTTTTAAGATCGATACCGAGCAGTTAGCTAATATGTTTATGGGACTTCAGATCCGTGAAATTATTGATGAAAGTGACAGCCTTCGCACCAGTGGCGGAATAAATCGTATTCGCCAGATTGTGGATAAAAAAGTTACCCGGGAATTTGAAAATATTGACGGCATTGCCAATGTCGAAGTCTATGGGGGGCAGGAAAAATCGGTTGAAATTATTCTCAACGAAGAAGCCTGTCGGGCGCATAACATAACCGCTTCTCAAATCAGGACGTTGATCGCCCAGAACAGCCAGAATAAAACCTTTGTGGGAGAGGTGTATGAACGGGATAAGCATTATTTCGTCAATTTGGTTGCAGAATATACTGACGTTCGCAATCTTGAAAATATTGTTGTGAGACGTCAGGGACCTGTGTTGCTAAAAGATGTGGCACAGGTCAATGTGGGTGTCAAGGAAGAAACCTCGATCAGTCGTGTCAATAGCGGTGAAGCGATTAGCATGCAGTTGGTCCGCGATACCCAGGTCAATCTAATCGAGTTATCGCATACTACCCAATCCGTCATCGATCGCTTGAACAAAGACCTGGCTTCGCAGGGCATCGAGATTGTGATTCAAAGCAACATTGCCGAAGACATGGAAAAAAATATCGACCTGATCAAGCAGTTGGCTCTGATCGGCGGTCTTCTGGCTGTACTCATTCTCTGGATTTTCCTGCGAAATTTGAAACTGGTTACGGTGATGGCACTTGCCATTCCCATTTCTGTTTTCACAGCTTTCAACTTTTTTTACGCTTTCGATATTTCCATCAACATCCTGACCCTGGTTGGTATGGCGTTGGCAATCGGAATGTTGCTGGACAACAGCGTGGTCGTTCTGGAAAATATTTATCGACTGGTATCGGGCGGAACGGAGGTTGAAACTTCAGTCATTCAAGGCACCAAAGAAGTCTGGCGATCCATTACAGCAGCGACGCTAACCACTATTGCCGTTTTTCTGCCGTTCATCTTTGCATCTGATTTCATTGTACGCCTGATTGGTCGCCATATCGGCGTGTCAATTATCTCGACGTTGACTGTTTCGCTGGTGGTGGCATTATTACTCGTTCCAATGGTAACCCATTTCTTCCTCTCCCGGAGTAGATTGCAAAATACCAGCAATCTGGATTTTAATGTCGTGTCCCAGAAAAATAGACTGCTGCAAATTTATCGAATATTTTTGAAATCAACCATCCGGTTTCCGGCATGGACAGTTATCATTGCCTTTTTGCTTTTCCTGATAAGCATTTCGATCTGCCTGGCTTTGAGCATCAATGTATCCCAGGAAGTGGAGACCACAGATTTTAATCTTTATGTAACCATGCCTCGAGGCTCAACCCTGGAAACCACGGATATAGTCGTTGCGGAGCTCGAAAAAAAATTGGGCGACATCGAAGAAAAGCAAGATGTCGTCAGCAACATTAATGAAGAGGAAGCTATTGTTACGGTCAAACTCAAGGATGATTATGAAAAGATAAACGATCGCAGCATTGCTCAGGTAAAAAGTGAAATCCAGAATAGGATAAGAGACTTTCGGGCAGCCGAAGTCAGTTTTGAACAACCGACATCAAGTCGAAGATTCCGAGGTGGGATGGGAAACAATCCTGGTGCTGGAATGCAGCGGATGCTGGGAATTGGAGCACAGACCGAAAAGGTCGTCATTAAAGGAAGTGACTTTAACATGATGCGGAATCTTGCTGGTGATATTCGAGATTACCTCGAAGAATTGACTTCGATGAGTCGGGTGAGCTTGAATATTGCCGACGACCGTCCCGAAATTCACCTGCTGTTTGATACCGAGCTATTAAGCCATTATGACATTTCTTTGAATACGATCACTTCAGAATTAGCTGGATTTCAAAATGAATTTTCTTCGGGTTTGAAATATAAACAGGGTACTGATGAATATGATATCGTTATCCGCAATGAAAACCTGGAAGATAAAACCATCGATGATTTGAGAGGGCTTCGCGTTCCTTCACAGGCAGGCGGTATTTTTGAATTAGAGCAACTGAGTCGAATTGTCTATTCGGCTGGAATGTCAGGAATCAATCGGGTGAACCAGGAAAAACAGATCGAAGTGACCTACCAGTTTTTAAATGAAGTCAATGACTCAAAGTCACTGCTGGAAGTTTCAAGGGCAGAAGTCGACCAATTGGTTGCCAGTCTCAACATTCCCCCTGGAATTGCAGTGGAAGTCATCCATGATGAAACTGAGCTTCAAGAATATTTAATTTTGATCTTTGCTGCCATCATCTTAATATACATGATTCTTGCATCAGTTTTCGAATCGCTCTGGCAACCATTTGTCATCTTATTTAGCATTCCCCTGGCAGCGATTGGCTCGTTCTGGGCATTGATTTTCACTGGCAATTCATTAATAAGCCCCACCACCCTCATTGGATTATTGATCCTCTTAGGTGTGGTGGTCAATAATGGAATTATTTTAATTGATTATACCCGTATATTGAGACAACGCGGTTACAATCGCTCACGGGCGCTGATTATGGCAGGACAGGCACGTGTTCGTCCCATTCTCATTACCGCAATCACCACCATCGTCGCTATGCTTCCCCTGGCAATGGGCAAGGCTGAATATGTCACCAGAATCGGGGCACCGTTTGCGATCA
>CBFDBN010000546.1:0-2983 GCA_965603055.1 uncultured bacterium
AGATTGTTGTAACGATTGAAAATGAAAAGCTTGAAGCGATCGAAACCGATGCAGTATTGATCTCCGTCGGTCGCCGCCCGAATGTGGATGACCTGGATCTGGAAAAGGCTGGCGTCGAATATTCACCCAAAGGGATAAAAGTGAACGATAAGCTTCAAACGACAACAGGAAATATTTACGCCGTCGGCGATGTGATCGGCTCATACCAGTTCAGTCATATAGCAGAATATCATGCCGGAATTGCCGTACCGAATGCATTGCTGCCATTGCCAATTAAACGAAAAGTTAATTACGAAAATATCGTCTGGACGACCTTCACTGACCCGGAATTTGCCAGGGGTGGGCTTTCAGAGGCTGAAGCTCGAAAAAAATATGGAGATAAAATTAAAGTCTATAAATTCAATTATGAAAAAGTCGATCGGGCAAAAACAGACCTGGCAACCGTTGGAATGAGCAAGTATATCACCGATAAAAAAGGAAAGCTGCTTGGCATTCATATTATTGGCGAGCGGGCTGGCGAGCTGCTCCACGAAGCGCAACTGGCAAAATCCATGGGAATTCCGTTTCACAATATCCAGTCGATGGTGCATGTTTACCCGACTTATGGCGACATGGTGAAGCGTCCTGCTACGGCAGCTTATGTTGATAAATTGCAGAATAATTTTTTTATTAAGATATTGAGAAAATTGAAAGGATCTTGAGGTAAATGGTTTCGTCTGGTTATAGTTCTTTTTTGACAAGAATGACTTTAATTAAGGAATTGAAAACGAATGATTATCGAGGCAGATCTGTCAGGAACCATTTCAATGAATGTTAAATAGGAGCATTAAATTAAAAAATGAAAGAAATCTTTAAACTATTGATTTCAATCGTTTTCATCTTTGTGTTGAGCACCATTTCATTCCCACAGGGTGAGAACAAAATTATTGAAGATTTTTCCAATATTGCTGAAAATAATAACAAGATTAGCAACTGGGAAGAAAAAAGTTTTGTCGGGCACACCAGGTATTCAATCATCAATATTGATAACAACAAGGTTTTGAGGGCAGAAGCAGACAGTTCTGCTTCTGGGTTGTACCGGAAAA
Source organism: uncultured bacterium (assembly GCA_965603055.1). GTDB lineage: Bacteria > Zhuqueibacterota > Zhuqueibacteria > Thermofontimicrobiales > Thermofontimicrobiaceae > CBFDBN01. Next base: position 1,086 of record CBFDBN010000546.1, read on the forward strand.
TAAAATACGATCCCGGCGAATGGCAATATTTAAGTTGGCGCTGGAAAGTGGATCGCTTGCCTGAAAAAGGTGATGTTCGTTTTAAAGAAACCGATGATTATGGCGCCAGAGTTTACGTGGTTTTTCCCCAATTTTTGAAATGGAAAACCAAAACTATTTCTTATATCTGGGCGCGGAAGCTTCCAAAAGGTGAGCGCATACCAAATTCCTGGCTCCCGAAAAATGTAGTCATGATTGCAGTTCAATCTGGTACGGACAGCCTGGGGCATTGGATAACGGAAAAGCAAAACGTTTACCAGGATTACAAACAAATTTTTGGAGGCGATCCACCTGCTGTCGGAGCAATTGCCATCATGAGTGACAGCGATAATACCGACGGAAAAGCAGAGGCATTTTATGATGATTTGATATTATTGAAAAGATGACTTTATCGATTTTGATAGTTCCTATGTGAGTTCTAAAAACCTCCGATTAAACATAGTCACTTACTTGAAATCATTAAAATGGAGCAACAATGGAAATTTTTCGATATGCATTCGCAGGCACTGCATTTGTGTTATTGCTGATACTGGAAACTGTTTTTCCCTTATTTTCCGGATGGAAAAATCGATTTAGACACATTGTTCGGAATATCGGAATTGTTATTGTTGACAACCTGATATTTTTTATTTTACTGGCATTCGTGACTGGTTATATTTTTCGAATGATCGAGCAAAATCAGATTGGTCTTTTTAACTATTTAGCCCTGCCAACAATTCTGAGAATTGCACTCCTGATCATTGTGTTTGATCTGTGGATGTATATCTGGCACGTGATGGTACATCGATCCTCATTTCTCTGGCGCTTTCACCGTATGCATCACAGCGATCCGAATATGGATGTTTCCACAGCGCTTCGTTTCCACCCGGGCGAAATAATTTTATCAACCATCTTTCGATGGGGTATTTTCCTGCTGTTGGGCGTCACAGCATTCGACCTGCTTTTGTATGAAACCATCATGCTACCGATTATTTTTTTTCATCACAGTAATTATTATTTACCTGAAAAAGTGGACAAAATTTTGAGAACGGTCATTGTAACGCCCTGGATGCACTGGGTGCATCATTCTCATATTTTTGAAGAAACAAATTCAAATTATGGGACAATCTTTTCGTGGTGGGATCGACTTTTTTCCACATTTCGTCTCCGGGAAGAACCGGTCACCATTCAATATGGTCTCAATGAGATAAAATCTTCAAATTGGCAAACATTTATCGGAATGTTAAAGACACCGTTTGTGGATCAATTTTAAAAACGAAATACATTGACTTTGCCCGTGATTAACAATGCCAAACGAGTTTCATTTTTGGTAACTGGAGAGAACAAAGCATCAATAGTAGCTAAAATTTTAACAGGAGTCGAATCCTTACCTGGTTCTTTTATAGGACCTGTAAACGGTATTTTAGAATGGCAAAGCGGCTGGAACAATTATAAAGGGTTACATGAATCAAGAAAAGCAACGTCTCAAACAAGCCACAGATGGTAAAGTACCCTGGAAAAATGGGGACCATATCTCACCGAACGACAGTGGGAAACGGTGCGGGAGGATTACAGTCCCCATGGCACCGCCTGGGAATACATTTCCCACGATGCGGCACGGAGTCGAGTGTATCGCTAAAGTTAATAATAACAATTCGATCTTCCATGCAAACGGAACTTTTGCTCTTACCTTCTGTTTATTTTAACTTTAGTCACTTCAAACTTTAGCTCACTCAAAACTTTAGTTATATTTATTCCCCTTCCGATTTCTTTTTCCGCTTCCTTTCAAGCTCGCTGAGCAAAATCTTTCTTAATCGAATCGATTTTGGGGTTACTTCAACATATTCATCTTCTCCAATATATTCCATGGCTTCTTCCAA
>CBFDBN010000547.1:0-2978 GCA_965603055.1 uncultured bacterium
TGATTTTCATGCAGAAAAAAAAGATTTTGATGAGAAATGATTTGCCAATTAAAGATGCTTAGCACTCCAGTAATGCCCCCATGGCAGAGACATTGGAAATGACAATTTGAATCATGATCGTTTTTAGATGGATGATTTTTATCGGTCTCTACGTGCAAGTTATTCGTGAATGAATCAGGGGCCGTTTCGATTTTTTCATATTGAGTTTGATGTAATTCATTCCATTGGTGATGTGAATGCCCACAAAATCCAAAATTAACCAGGATCAATTCGATGGTAATCAGAATACACAGGAATTTTATGATCACATTAAAAATAATTTTTCGATATTTTTTTTTGATGGTCATTCCGAGATAGATAATTCTTTCTTAATAACTTTGATATTGAATATTCATAACGATTGGTTAAAAATAATCAAATATCTGTAAAAATGCAAGATAAATTTTTGCTAAATATTTTTAATAGACTTACGCTATTTACACCAAATGGTTTCGTTTAGTGAAGTCACAAAAATTATGATAAAAATTACTTGCTTTTTAATTTTTGTTTCATTATTTTATTATCGATCAAAATATTCTCGTAGATTAAATTGAATTATAAATTTCATAAAAATTTGTGTCCGATTTGCGGTGGATTAAAAAGAAAAGGGAGAACTACATACACAGTTGACATTGGCTTCAGTGTGATCGTTGTTCGGGATGTTCCAGCAATGATTTGCTCACAGTGTGGTGAGGAATGGATTGGAGCTGACACCGCACGTGAATTAGAAGTGAAGGTCGAAGACGCCCGACAAAAGAAACGACAAGCAGAAATAGTTGCAATGTAAAGACATAATATGGCAGCTTTTTCATTTTCGATTAAAAAAAAGATTGCTCTTTTAAATACTTTTTTAAACGGTGCCCCACAGTGGGTTAAAAGGAAATACGGTGAAAATCCGTAGCAGCCCCGCTACTGTAATGGGATACGAAAGCCACTATATCAGCCACTGTTCTTAATGCAAAGGATGGGAAGGCGTGGCAAGTAGGTTTGATGCCCTGAGCCAGGAAACCTGCCGCTATTTAGATTTTGGATTTTATAATTCGGATTTCGGAATTACTTTTTCTTGCTAAAAGGCGAATTGCGGGATCAAAATCCTGAATCATATCATATTCCAATGTAACCTTCGAGGGTGAGGTTTGGAATTTTTGGATTGCGAAATTAAACCAATCCCAACTTTCCAGGCGAAGGTTGGGATTTTTTTATGGTAAAAAAATATCCCAACTACAGGCTTGCTCTCGATGGATTATTAAGATCAAATACCTGGATCATAATTAACTAAATCTGATAACCAAAAATCGGGAGTAAAAAGTAACATGAAAAATTTTCAGAAATCTTTTATCATCTTGTTTCTGTTCGTGTTCTCAATTCAAATTGCTTATGCTGCGACAGGAAAAATTTCGGGGTATGTTTTTGATAAAACGACCAACAAACCGATCCCCGATGCGAATATAATCATTTCCAATACCAATTTCGGTGCTGCTTCCCGGGATGGTGGCTTCTATTTTATTGAAGGAATTCCCCAGAGGGAATATGCTATCGAAATTAAAGTCATCGGCTATGAAGAGGAAACGATTGAAAATATACTGATCACTGAAAATACGGTTGTTAATTTTTCATTAATCCCTGCTGCTATTGAATTTGATCCCATTATTGTCACTGCCACACTTTCGGATCATCGATTGTCCCAGGTTTCGGTCGCTTCCGAGGTATTAAACCAGCCTCGATTGAAACAAAAAACTGGCAGTACGGTTGGCGAGGCGATGGTGTCGGTCGGTGGAATTTATTTTAACAGTTATGATGGAATTGCTGGCACGCATACTGCTTCTATTCGTGGCTCAAATGCGGATCAAGTTGTTGTTCTGCTCGATGGTTTACGGTTAAACACAGCTCAGGGCGGGGGCGTGGATTTGAACCTGGTTCCAGTTTCTGTTATCGAAAAAGTTGAGGTCGTGCGAGGCGGGCATTCGGCGTTGATGGGATCAGATGCCATTGGCGGCGCCATTCAACTATTATCGAAAGAAACCATTGGTTTGAAAGGCTTCTCCTATGGGGTCAATACCAGTGTCGGTTCATTCGGTACGAAAACTTTGAACCTCAACGGATCGCATAAAATTAGTTTGCTTTCATATTTTATCAATTTCAATCGAACTCAAACCGATGGTAATTTTACATATAAAACACCAGGTACAGGAGACAAGCAAACACGAGAAAACAATGATTATAAAGCCAATAATTTATTTGTTAAAACAAATCTCGATCTCAGTCCCAATAATAAAATCAATATTCTTTTTCATAATTTAACCGTTAAAAAGGGCAATGCCGGATCGGTTAATATAGGACTACCCATGCTAACGCCGAATGCCAGGGCAGAGTCGACTCGTCGGCTATTCTCAATAAAATCTGAAAATCAAATTTCAGGACGTTTTCGTCTGGAGGGTCAGGCATTTTATCAGAATTATGACTACCACTACACTGATCCCGACGGCTGGGCGCCAGTTGATGATAAGCACGAGAATTCGGCAATGGGATTAAATCTCCAGGGTAATTATAACGTCAATTCTCATATCGATTTCATCGGCGGGGCAGAACTGCGACAGGATCGATTGAAGAGTACCAAGTTTGAAGTGGATGATAGAAATATACAGAGTCTTTATCTTCAAACTGAGATGCACACACCGATTTCTGTTTTTGGATTGAAGACTCGCTGGACAGCCATCCCTGCGGTTCGCTGGGATAGTTATTCCGATGTCGAATCCCAGGTTTCTCCGAAATTGGGCTGGTTGGTTACCGGGGGGGATGCGATGAGTGTTAGCTTGAGAGGTAATATCGGTAAATCGTATCGTGTCCCGACATTCGATGATCTTTATTGGCCCGATGAAGGTTGGGGTAGGGGGAATACCGATTTAAAACCTGAGACCAGTACAAATTTTGATGTTGGA
>CBFDBN010000548.1:0-2972 GCA_965603055.1 uncultured bacterium
CCGACGCGGATCATTTTTCCCGCATCAGGTATTTGATGCTTAACTCTCCCATTTCCCTGCACTACAACACGAAGTCCTTGTTGAGACATTCTCGACAGGGCTTCTCTCAAAGATAATCCGACAACTGCAGGAACGGTAGTATACTCTCCACTTGTCCCATTATTTCCATTCTTACCATTATTCCCATTAAATTCTTTCACTCTGACAGCGATTTCAGCGCCAGCAGCGACCTTTGTTCCTGGAGAAGGTTGTTGGGAAATGATAATATCACCCTCATTCTCAATCACAAATTTCAGGTTCAATTTTTCGATAATTTCCTCAGCAACCGGGACACGTTTATGAGTTAAATCGGGCACGTTAATATATTTACCATTGCCATTATCGTTTGCCGGTTCAGGGAGAGCGACATAATGTTTTTCGATTTCAATGATGCGAAAAATTCTCTGCAAAACTCGTTTAAAAGTCGGGGCTGCCACTTCGCCGCCAAGATATGCTTTTTTCGGATTATCGACCATCACATAAACCAGAACCTTGGGTGACTCCGCTGGGAAAAATCCAATAAACGAGCTGACGAAATTATTTTCAGTATAACGCTTTATCTGTGGATCATACTTTTTAGTCGTCCCGGTTTTGCCGGCAATTCTCAATCCTTCCACAAAAGCTCGCCTGCCAGTTCCATCGAGCACCACATCCTCTAACATTCGAACGATTGTTTTTGAAGTTGAATCAGAAATCACTCTCCTGATCACTTCTGGCTGAACGTTTTCAGCATCAAATTTTGAATCTTCACTCACCCCCAAATAAATTTTTGGTTTCAATAAAAATCCGCCATTAGCCATCGCCCCAAACGCCATTGCCATCTGAATCGGCGTTACAGCAATCTCATAACCATAAGACATGGAAATAGGAGTAAATTTTGACCATTCGATGGTTTTTTTAAGCTCACCACTCGACTCCCCTGGCAGTTCAATCCCTGTTGTCACACCAAATCCAAAATCCCGGACATATTGATAAATCAAATTTTTATCCACATCTTTAGCCAGTTTCGACATACCGATATTACTCGACTTTTTGATCACCTTTGCCAGGCTCAGCCAGCCATAACCTTTGACGTCCTCAATCGTTCGATCATAAATTTTGTATTTGCCATTCTCACAGTAAATTAAATCTTCGGGAGTTTTTAATCCCTCTTCTAAAATCGCACTCATAACGATCGGCTTAAAGGTTGATCCTGGCTCGTAGTTATCCGTAATGGCGCGATTTCTCCAGCTACCTGGCGAGTAACGACCTGCGTTGTTGGGATCAAAATCAGGCTTTACTGCCATCGCCATAATTTCGCCAGTAACGGGATTGGTAATGATGATCGTAGCAGCATCGGCATCAAAAGTGTCGACAACGTATTGGCTTTCCTCTTCGGCAATCCACTGATACGTATTGTCAACAGTCAGAATTACATTTTTTCCCTTCCTGGGCTTTTTAGCAGGATAGTTGGGATCTGAAAGCGTATTGCCCAATGCGTCTCTCAGGTAAACCGCCATACCATGACTCCCCTGCAAAATTTTATTCATGGCAAGCTCAACTCCGCTTAAGCCCTTGAGATCGATATCTGTAAAACCGACTAATTGCGCTCCCAATCGATTCTGGGGATAGTAACGTCTCGGTTCTTTAATGATCCGAACACCTGGTAGCTTCAATCCTTCGATCTGGTTGACGACTTCTTCGCTAACGCCACGAGCCAGCCACAGAAAGGTACGATCGCCATCGAGTTGCTGGAGATAATGATTCTTACTTCGATTAAAAATACGGGAAAAATGAAAGGCAGCCGTATCAGGATCGATTACTTTTGTCACATCTACCCCAATTGACCAGGAATTCCGATTGATCGCCAGGTAACGCATTTTCCGATCGAAAATAATTCCCCGGGCCGGTTTCAACTCCGATGCAAACAAATATTGATTTCTTGCCTTTTCCACGTAGCTACCTCGATCGAGAACCTGAATCTGGAACAATCTTAAAAACAGTATGATGAAAAAAAGTATCGCCACAACGATTAACGCCGTAATTCTCCTCAGACTGCTTTCATCTGCTGTGATCCTTCTTTTCATGGTTGGTTAGTTTCACCTTTTTTTATCCCAGTTTATTCTTTGAAAAGATAATGCGATTCCTGAGAATCGTAAGGCGTTGGGTATAGAGCGTGGGGTGCAGTTCATAACGCAGATCGTACTTCGCTCTACACCCTACACGTCACGCCCTACGAATTAGTTCTATAAAACTAAACGATACTAATCCTTAACATCTTTTTTACTCTGACCGTCCAGTGTCACCATCTCATACGGTGGATAAGTCATATTCAACCTGGTTCGAGCAATGTTTACAATTCGATCTTCCCGTGAAAGATGCAGTACCTTTCCCTGGAGCTTCTCATTGGTCTCTTTGAAATATGTTAACTGCTTTTCCAACTGTTCAATTTCCTGGGCTAATTGCGTCACTTTTACTTTTTGCCAGATCAAACCGACCATGATCATTGCCACCAAAATAATCCCAACCAATACAATCAGTCCATTGGTGGGACGATCCAGTTCCTGTTGAACCTGGTTAAAGCTTCGGATAAATGATCGATTTCGATAAACTCGTTTTGCCATGATAATTATCACTTTTAAACCGCAGAGAACGCAGAGTATCGCAGAGAAAAATAATGTCTTAACTCAAATTTGTGTTAAAGATACATCACATCAAAATTGCAATTCTTCAATGGATAAAATTAATAGAATTACTCTGCGTTTCCTCTGCGATCTCAGCGTTTAAATTTATGCGAATGATATGTAGATAATTTGCCAAAATCACAAAGCATTTCTTACATTGACGCCAAATTTCAAATGGCGGAGTAAAAAAATTTTTAAATAATTCAGGTTATATTTTTTCAGCAGCCCGCAATTTAGCGCTGCGGCTTCTCGGATTTGATTGAATCTCCT
>CBFDBN010000549.1:0-2967 GCA_965603055.1 uncultured bacterium
TCGGCTTGCATAACATATTATTTACAAATAAGTTGCGAAAACAAAAATGTAGGTGTACACTGCATTGCATTCCTTTGTTAAAAAAAATCACAACACAATAATAATATCTGTCTTACAATCATATTTTAAGATATCTGTATTAATTGAAAAATAATATTGAAAACAAGGAAAACTTAAATAGTGAACAAAAAAATTCGGGTCGGTATTCTGTTCGGTGGGAAATCTGCGGAACATGAAGTTTCGCTGCAATCAGCAAAAAATATTGTCGAAGCAATCGATAAAAATAAATATGACGTGCTACTAATTGGAATTGATAAAAATGGGCAATGGTATTTGAATGAAGCGTCAAGATTTCTGTTACATACTGAAAATCCCAGGCTCATTGCCCTGAATCAATCAAGCGAACACGTTGCCCTGGTACCGAAAGATAATGAAAATCAACTGGTCAATCTTTCGAGCCACCAATCTTTAGGACCAATCGATGTTGTTTTTCCTATCCTCCATGGGCCTTTTGGCGAGGATGGTACGATTCAGGGATTACTGAAATTATTCAATATCCCATTCGTTGGTGCAGGAGTACTGGGATCAGCAGTAGGGATGGATAAAGACGTTATGAAAAGATTGCTTCGAGATGCTGGTCTTCTTACTCCTGATTTTTTAGTTTACCATAAAGAATCAATTGACGAGATAGATTTTGAGCAGGTGAAAAATCGATTGGGAATTCCGTTCTTTTTGAAACCAGCCAATCTTGGTTCTTCGGTTGGAATTCACAAAGTCAAAGATGAATCACAGTTTCAATCAGCTATTTTGGATGCATTTCAATACGACACAAAAATTTTAGTTGAAGAATTTATAAAAGGACGAGAAATCGAATGCTCTGTTTTAGGCAACGAAAATCCAATCGTTTCGATTCCGGGAGAAATTATTCCGCAGCATGATTTCTATTCTTACGAAGCAAAATACATCGATAAAAAAGGCGCATTACTGGAAATTCCTGCCAGGCTTCCTGCAGAAATCACCGAACAAATTCAAAATATTGCATTGAGAGCTTTCAAAGTGCTCTGCTGTGAGGGCATGGCACGAGTTGATTTTTTTCTGCGAGAGGAAAAGGAAATTTTCATAAGCGAAATTAATACCATTCCCGGTTTCACAAAAATTAGCATGTATCCTAAATTATGGGAAGCCAGTGGAATTTCGTATAAAGAGCTTATTGATAGATTGATCCAATTGGCACTGGAAAGGTTTGAGAAAGAGAAAAACTTGAAAATTTCTTTTGATCTGTAATCAAGGCAATTTATTATGCATCAAGAATCTAGCATTGAATGTCATCAGAGCGCAAATTTAAAAAAGAAAAAACAATGAGCAAATTATGCAAAAACAAGACCCAGTCCTCCGCATTATGCCGATGCCCAAAGATACCAATCGTTATGGAACAGTATTTGGCGGTGTTATCCTTTCTTATCTCGACATTGCCGGCGTGCTTGAAGCAAGGAAAACTGCTGCCATGAACTACGTTACTGTTGCAATGAATAAAGTGGAATTTCACCAGCCAGTTTATGTAGGCGATCAGGTTTCGTTTTATACCAGGACAATACGGAAAGGGAGAACTTCGATTACTGTAGCAGTGGATGTCGTTGCGAATCGATACGATAATCCCGATGAGCGGGTACAGGTTACTTCGGCTGAGATTACTTATGTTGCTGTGGATGAGGATCGGAAGCCAATGGTGATTCCTTAGTATAAATTGATTAAAGTTAAAAATGACTAAAGTGACTAAAATTTCAATATCAACAAAATCACTTTTATAACTTTGGTTCATTTTAGTCAATTCAAACTTATTATAAAATGAGGTCGATTATGATAAAAAAAAGAGTTAACAATCACATTATTGAATTAGTTCAAGGCGACATCACTGAGATGGAAACCGATGCTATTGTCAATGCTGCGAATGCGCAGTTAATTCTTGGTGGAGGAGTAGCTGGTGCCATTCGCAGGAAAGGTGGACCCTTTATTCAGGAGGAGTGTAATAAAATCGGTGGAACTTTTGTCGGTGGCGCCGTGATAACAACCGGTGGGAATCTCAAAGCGAAACATGTCATTCATGCAGTTGGTCCCAGAATGGGCGAAGGGGATGAAGATAATAAGCTTCGAAATGCAACGATCAACAGCCTGAAAGCAGCCGATGATAATAACCTGAAATCTATCTCTTTTCCTGCCATTAGCACCGGTATTTTTGGCTATCCCCTGGATCGTTGCGCAGAAATTATGTTATCGGAAACGATCAACTATTTGAAAGGCGAAACTGGACTTCAAAAAGTGGTGTTTTGTTTGTTTGATCAGCAGGCGTTTGATGTGTTTATACAAACACTGGAGAAGAAAATGCCAAATCAAACTAATAAATAATCCGGAAAAGCAGTAGTTCAAAGTTGTGTTTTTTTCACCCTACAAAAATTACAAACAATATTATTAACAATACCAGGGAAAATGTTAAAATCGCCATCATCAGCAGTGGGGAGACGAACGCGCCAACGTTTATATTTTCTCTCTATCAAACGCTAAACCGCCAATATCAACCCTTTTGAAACTTTTTATCAGCAAATTGCAATTAATCTTTGTTATAATTACAATCGCTTTTTTTACCCAATCGTTAATTCGTTAAAAAAATACTGCCGTACACACAACCTTCCACGGTTGTTTTATTTTCTTTTCGTAGATTGCCCACGTTAATTAAGAGAGTGGGATAAATTAAGTTCACTTATTGAATCTGTAACATATTGATTTGTAACAAATTTAAAAATTGAAATGGGTAAGTTATTTAATCCCTCTAATAACATCAGCGGTCCTGTCCTTTGGCAAAGATTGACACAATCGAATGACCCGCAGGGCAAATTGTTTAAATCTATCTTTTAGTTCATCCTTATTCATGCTATTAGCTGTAACAAAACAGATTTTTTTTATTCCGAAATC
>CBFDBN010000550.1:0-2954 GCA_965603055.1 uncultured bacterium
TTATCTTCTTTTAAAATTCGAGCCAACTTCTGCTTCCAATTATCTTCTACTTCAATCATCAGTTTACAACTTGATCGCCGGGAAATATTTATTTGTCCCTTTAAAGAATCTATCTTTATGGCATCTGACCGGTCAATTCCATGAGTTTCAAGGAATTCTTCAAATTGCTCATTAAAAACTGTTTCCCACATAACCTGTTGCATAAGTATCCTTCAAAGCTCATTCGTAATATATGACTTCTAAATAACGTGGTTAAGCTGTTAAATAAAATACACATTATTTTTAAAAAAGCAAGTACAAAATTGGAAATTAGGTAATTTGGTAATTGGTTAATGGGGTAATTGAGAAGTGAGTTGAAAAATTTTTTCCAGACATGGGAAATCATCAAAACTTTTATCATTTTTCTGCGTAGAAAAAATCTGCAATATTAAAATATATATTGAGTTTAACTGGCTTAGCAAGAGTAATTTATACTATAATCAAAACTAAATTGTTTTCTGATTTTTGGATCGTAAGTTGCTTTGAGATTAGCAAATGCCGAAGCATCTTTATCCGAAAACCAATTTGGCATTAGTATAAATCAACAAAATCGTGAATAACGCAGAATCAAAAAAATAAAACAGAAGGGGATTGAATATAAATGAATTCGAATAGTCAAACGGCGATTGAATCAAATACTCAAATTCAAACGTCTGCCCGTGATGAGAATATGTGGGCGATGTTTTGTCATCTTAGCTCGTTTGCCCTCTTTTTAATTCCATTTTTGGGAAATATTGTGGGACCCTTAATCATCTGGATCATTAAAAAAGATGAATTTCCTCTGGTAAACGACCAGGGAAAAGAATCGATTAACTTTCAAATATCCATGACCATCTATTTCTTTGCCTCTATATTGCTAAGTGTTATTGTTATCGGGGTTCCGATTATGATCGCTATTTTGCTTTTCGTCCCGGTTATTACGATCATTGCAGCGGTCAGGGCCAGTGAAGGAATTAAATATCGATATCCGTTGACGATTCGGTTTATTGATTGAGTATTTTTAGTAGATTTAATAGTTCGATTCTACACTTATGATCCCATAAATTTATTAATTTGTTCAACGGTATACTCGATTTGTTCATCAGCTAATTCGGGAAACATGGGAAGTGAAACAAATTCATTGGCACATTGCTCCGCCACTGGAAAAGTGCCCTCGCCTGATCCCAGTGATTGAAAAGCTTGCTGAAGATGAATCGGAATTGGATAATGAATTCCACAAAATATCTCTTTTTGTTTCAGATAATCCATCAATTGATCCCGATTTTGCACCCGAATAGCATAGACATGATAAATATGTCTGGCATAATCCGCTTCTTCTGGAGTGATGATGCCTTCAACATCTTTTAATAATTTATTGTAAAGCATAGCATTATTTCGACGCCCCTCATTCCAGACAGCAAGGTGTTTTAATTTAACATTTAAAACCGCTCCCTGGAAGCCATCCATCCGGGCATTCCAGCCGATTATGGCATGAAAATATTTCTTTGACTGACCATGATCCCGTAGCATCCGAATCTTTTCATTAATTTCAGCGTTATTGGTGATTACAGCACCCCCTTCTCCGTAAGCTCCCAGGTTCTTTCCCGGGTAGAAACTGAAACATCCAGCATCTCCCATCGAGCCAACTCGTTTGCCTTTAAATTCAGCGCCATGAGCCTGGCAGGCATCTTCAACAACGTAAAGCTCATGTTTTTTCGCAATCGCCAGGATAGGCTCCATGTCTGCCGGCTGTCCGAACAGGTGAACGGGAATGATCGCTTTTGTTCTTTCGGTAATCGCTGCTTCGATCAATTCAGGATTCATATTATATGTTTTTTCATCAATATCGACAAACACTGGCTTAGCGCCGCAAAAACTGATTGCCTCAGCAGTGGCGATAAAGGTGTTCGGTACAGTTATAACTTCATCGCCGTTGCCCACCCCGATAGCTAACAAAGCTAACCACAGCGCCGAAGTTCCGCTATTTACCGCAATTGCGAAATCAGTTTGACTATAGTCGGCAAATTCCTGTTCGAATTGTGCGACATATTTTCCACCGGCAAAAGCCGTATTGTGCATAACTTCCTGCAGCGCAATCCCGATTTCATCTTTTAACGAATTGTACTGTGCTTTTAGATCAAGAAATGGAACTTTCATTTTGTTTTTTTCCTCCTCAATTTTTCTGAGTACACGAGTTGGATTTCCTAGAACAATTGTATTTGGGGGTACATCTTTCGTCACAACGCTTCCTGCACCGACTATCGCATTCTCCCCTATTGTCACCCCGCAAAGCAGCGTGGTACTTGATCCGATAGAAGCACCTTTTTTAATTAATGTCGGGATACATTTCCAATCATCTGCGGTTTGCATCTTTCCATCGGCTGTGGTAGCACGAGGATAGATGTCATTGATAAACGTTACATTATGACCAATAAATACATTGTCTTCAATGGTCACACCTTCACAGATAAAGGTATGGCTGGAGATTTTGCAATTTTTACCAACTTTAGCCCCCCTCTGGATCTCAACAAAGGTACCAACTTTGGTGTTATCTCCAAGCTCGCACCCATAGAGATTGACAAAATCAAATATTTTTACGTTTTCCCCCAGCTTCACATCATCTGCAATGTTTTGAAATTTCACCTTATAGCTCCTTATTCATAAATTGACATTTAATATTAATCGATCCATATTTACAGACCACTAATTTCAAAAATTTACAGATTCCACTATCACTATTTAGTCAGATTATTCAAAATTGATAAAAATAAACCTATCATTAACTCAATTGGCTAAATTTGTATGGATGGAATTCTCCCCTGGCGCGAATTATGATAAATACTCCTCGATAGAACGATATAAATATTATTTCAGTTTAGAACAATACCCGATAATTAATTATTATGCGTAAATATTGAATGATTAATTTGTTATCA
>CBFDBN010000551.1:0-2953 GCA_965603055.1 uncultured bacterium
AAGCGGATAAATGCCATCAGAACATTTAGAAATTATCGAATTCATTCTTGTGTTCCTGATTTGATAGCGGTTGCTAAAAATCCCCGGGAAAACATAGAGATACGAAAAACAGCAATAGAAGCGCTTGGCTGGTTCACTGTTTCTTACCAGCGATTTGATATTATCGAAGCATGCGATCAGATTTTAAAACAGGGACAAATATCGGAACAATTGAAAGATGAAGCACTCAAAACAAAGAATCGACTGCTGCATGGGGCGAATAATCCGATAACGCCATAATTTCATCACTCTAAATTTACATTTAGTCCTCGCAAAAGCGGAATTATATTTTTTTTATTTAGATAAAAAATCACTTGATTTTTTAGAAATTAGTATTATATTTTTTATTAACTTTTTTGATAATTCTCTATCCTGAATAACGAAAGACGCAAACAAGATTGTTTGTGTTACATTAACACAACTTTGCCATGAACCTTAAAAAAAGGACCATGAAATCATTACTGCTTATTTCTTTCTGTCTTTTTGTTGCTTCAACTGCTGTCGCTCAAAACCAGGGAAGGATTCTCGGTCGGGTCATCGATACCCAATCCGGCGAGCCTTTGCCGGGCACTTTAATTAAAGTGCAAAAGACCAAAATTGTCACTTTTAGCGACCGGGCTGGTAATTTTGTATTACGCGGATTACGCGCTGGCGATTATCTGCTGGAATTTATTTTAGCGACTTACCCGCGTTACATTGTCCCGGTGAGCGTTCCAGCAGTGGGCGATACCAGTGTGACTGTTCAATTGGCGCAAACTGCTGCTGCTCTTGATGTTTTTGAAATTGGCGGAATTAAAGTTGAAGCCGAACGTGACCTGCTGCCCAGGGACTATACTGCAACTACCCGGATATCATCTGGAGAAGTCGAAAATCTTCAGGCATCCAGCCTGGGAGATGTGCTGGAAATGATCCCCGGTCTGGAAAAATCCAACCGCCTGGGTCTCGATAAAGCTATCCGTGCCAATATCCGGGGGACAACACTTGACGCGTTAGGAACATTTGGCACCAAAGTTATTCTTGATGAAGCGCCATACTCCAACAATGCCAACATGCAAATGGCTGCCAGTGGAACAATCTCTTCAACTGCTGGCGGGGGAATTGATCTTCGCCTGATTCCGGCTGATAATATCGAATCAGTGGAAGTCATTCGCGGTGTGCCATCGGCGAAGTATGGAGATTTGACTTCAGGTATCATCAAAGTGAAAAGCCGTTCGGGAATTTCTCCACCGAGATTGAAAATGAAAAGTAATCCAAACACTTCGGAAGCCAATTTTGGAACTGGATTCAAGCTTGGCAATAATATTCTCAACATCAACCTCAACTATGGATTCAGCGAAAGGGAGTTGCGCAAAGAAGGCGACGAATTCCACCGCATCAATGCAACCCTGATCACCAAACGATCATTTCTGAACAAAACACTTCCGCTCAACTGGAAGCTTTTTATGACCCGTCTCCTGGATGAAGAGAAACCAACGGACATCCGGCGGACTTCAGCTTATAATCGCGGCTACACCATCAATACAGACCTGTGGGGGGACTATGCACCCAATGAGTTGGAGAAGTACAAAGGTAGCATATTCTTCCATTATAGACGCCAGAATACATTTAAATCGAAATTGGTCGAAGCTGATCCACGCGCTTACATGGGTGAGTTGCGAATGATCGGCGATGAATTCAATATCGGGGGACGGCTGGAAGCAAACCGAAAGTTCCTTCTCTCCAACCAGGTGCACGAATTTATGGCGGGCTTGCAGGTTCAGTACGATAACAACTTTGGCGAGGGGATGATCATCGATACCACCAAACATTATTACGGACTGGATTCTCCCCGGCGATCCTATTCATTTGATGAAGTTCCCGGCATGACCCAGGTGGCGCTGTATCTGGAAGATCGTTTCACAGGTAAACTATGGAAAGAATTTACCCTGGTTTTCGGCCTCCGTTATGACCTTTTCAAACCAAAAGGAATTAATTTTAAAGGACTCTGGAGCGGAGATGATTTCATAAATAGCCAGCACGGTTCGTTTTTGTCGCCTCGAATGGGCTGGATGATTTATTTGACGCCGACCACTCAACTTCGAGGTGGATACGGAACCTCGGCTAAAATACCCTCGATGAGCTATATTTTCAAACCAAAGGAGTATGATCTCCACAAGCTTCAATATTACTCTTATGACCAATCCAATTTCAATTTAAAGGGGTACTATCTCAGGGAAATAAAATTAGGCCTGGATCAGAAACTGTTTGACATGGCTTCACTATCCGTAGAGGGATATTATTCCTGGCGTAATAATGAGCCAATTTCACGTACCTATCCATTCTTTTATGAAATAAATCCAGATACATTTTGGGTCCCGACCTATTCAATTTATGAAAATATCGGATGGGATAAACAGCAAGGTCTTGAAGCCACGTTCAGGACCAAAACTTTTAAGGGCTTTTCTGTTACGGTAAATAGTACCTATCGTTTTACCCGGTCGGGCAAAAATGTGCTGAGCTATACTTCAAATCCTGATCCAATCGATACTGATGGCGATGGGATAACAGACAGCCGAGACCCCACCTGGCAGGATCGTAAGAATAGCTGGAAGAAAAAGCTACTTATGGATTACCGCATCGAGTACCGCGCCCCATCCCTGGGTTTGTGGTTTCAATTGATCGCTCAACAGATTCCGATGTACCAGAGTAAAAGCAATAATCCTTATGAGAAAGGAATCTGGGCAAATTACTTGAAAGAATATCCTGACAACTGGGTATTTAATTTTCGGCTTTCAAAATCACTCTGGTGGGGATCTGAAGTTTCACTTTACGTAAATAATTTTCTGGATGATCGCGGCATTTATGAAGTACCCTGGCAACGCCAGTATTACCCGGAGACCGACTCCTGGGGGAGAAAAGTATATTGGTCGAGAAA
>CBFDBN010000552.1:0-2952 GCA_965603055.1 uncultured bacterium
TCCAATTTCATCTCATCTGAAATAGAATTAATGCGATTGATGATATCTTCTGGAATTTTTCCAAATTTATAGGATAGCTGGTTTAATAGCGTTTGTTTTTTTCAATAATTGTCTGAATAAAATTTACAAGGAAAAAATTATTTGATTTGGTATGATTCAAGTTAATTGAAATTGTAAACCATGAAATTATTAATAAGTTATTAGTTTTTTCACCCAATCCTCTTCTTCCTCCACTTCCCCTGCTGAAACCACAAAAAGAACGACACCCCTTTCAAAAACGTGGTAAAGCCAATCGCCCACCATATCGCCTCGACGCCATAATTTAATGTAATCGAGAAATAATAAGCCAGCGGTATTCTGAGGAGGGTGAGTGGCATGGAAATGAGGAACGGTGGTTTGGTATCGCCCGCCCCGGTAAAAGCGCCTTCTAAGATGACTTCTGGTGCAAGAAATACCTCAAAAATCGCTATGGCAAATAGATATTGATAGCCCACATCAATAACAGCTTGATCATCGATAAAAAAACCTAATATTGATTTGCCATAAAGAATAAAACAGATTGAGATAGACAATAAAAAGCAGCCAGCATAAGCCAACGACAGTTGCGCTCCTTTTTCAGCTCGATCGGGTTTGCCCGCTCCCAAATTTTGTCCCACCACGGTGGATACGGCTGTGGAAAAACCGAATGCGATAAAAAACGGAACACCTTCGATTCGGTGCGCAATCGATATAGCTGCCATTGGTACGGTGCCAAAATAGGCAATGTTTTTGGAAAGGACAATGTAGATTATTGAAAAAGTTGCACCGAGTGCACCAATGGGAGTGCCAATCCGTAATATTTCGATTGCGTTTTTAATAAAAGAAGTGAAATCAAATTTCAGCTTGATTTTTACTCTGGGGAGTTTGATGAATAATAATCCGAATGCAACAACATGGGCAATGGCTGAAGCAACAGCCGCTCCCGGCATTCCCATTTTGGGGAATCCCATCCATCCGAAAATAAAAAATGGATCGAGAATGGCATTAAGCGTCAGGCTGGAGACGATGATGATCATGGGGAGAAACGTGTTGCCCATGGCTCGGAAGATGTTATCAATTGAGATCGAACCATAAATAAAAATTAAGGCGAGCGTTAAAATCAGGGTGTATTGCTGTGCCATCAAGGCAACTTGTGATTCCAATCCGAGAAGTTGAAAAAGAAACAAATTGGCAATATAAGTCAGTCCAGCGATGAAAAGTGAAAATAAAAGTGTGAGCACCAATCCCTGTGACGCCCACATCTGGGCTCGTTTAAAATTTTTCGCCCCAGCATTCCGTGCAATCAAAGCATTCAAACCAGCCGCCACACAACTGGATAAAGATTTTATCGTCCAGACCACAAATGCCGATGCTCCCAATGCAGCGACTGCCTCGGCTCCCAGTTTCCCAATCCAGAACAGATCAACAAACTCATAGAGCATGATAGAAACCATTGAAACCATGGCTGGCAGCGCCAGTTGGAAAATGCCCTTTGAGATGGAGCCTTCGGTAATATTTTTTGCCGGAGCGGAGAGCGATTTCATTTATTGGTTCTTTATATTTTCACATTTTAATACCTTTGATTTAATTACTTTTTTACCTTAATTTTAAAAATAAGATTCAAGATTTTTTAAAATAAGAACATCCCTAAGGCGGCAAGTGTGACATTGGCGTGTTTCAAACCTTCTGAAGGCTACGAAATTACTCTTAATCTCATTTTCGATAACTGATATAGATTTGCACGGTACGATTCAAAAACCTTCCTTCAGGTGTCTTATTACTGAAGATCGGGTTAATTTCGCCATACCCTCGATAGGATAGCTTTTCAATTGGAATACCCAACCGTACCAAAATATCATAAGCTGTTTTGGCTCGCTGGGTAGATAATTTTAAATTGTACTCCTCATCTCCAATCGTATCACTATAACCATAAACTTTCATCGTTGCATTGGGATGTTCCAGAAACCGAGCAAGTACTTTTTGCATAAAGTATTGGTTGGTTTCTGTCAGTTTTGAGGAATTAAAATCAAACAAAACTAAACTGAATTTCTCGAAAATCGTATCCTGTTTGGCTTCAACAATGATGGAAGATTCTCTACGATTATTTATATATCAATTTGGAATCAGGTGCCAATCTCTTTAAAATATCATCAAATAATTCTTTACAGATAAAGACAACACTACACGGAAATCCTAACAGAAATGTTTCAACAATAGATAGCAAATCTCGTAACCGGGAGAAGTGTATCAAGTCACATATTATCTGAAAATTTAAAACAACGTTGCAATATTGACTTGCCTTCTCGGACGATACGTTATCATCTTAACAAATCAGGATTATCGAAAATAAAAAAACACTTCCCCACTTCATTGAATCTTTAAAAAAAACTCCAAAATATTATAATCAATAGTCAGCTAATTACTTTCTAGCAGCCAAACTGTTTTATTCCATTACCGCAGATATCTTCTTTGCCACTAAAGCGGCTGGTAGTGGAGTACGGAGTTTATTTCATTCGTAACCTATGACCAACTTTTTCTACTACAAATCTCGATTCTCAACTGTCGATCTAGCTTATTATGCAATCCTTTAAAATTTTCCCCTTGCATTCTCCCCTAAATATTCGTATAATTTAAAACAGAAATAATTGTATCAAAGCGAGTCTTCCCCTTTTACTTTTTTCCAGATGAAGGAAAAATAATGGCTGAGAATGTTAAAATAAAAAAATACAATTATCTTCAAAGTTTAAAAGGATTTTGTCTTAAAACCATCTGTTTAATACTCCTTTTCAATCTAAACATCTCATTAAATCTGTTCGCACGAAAAGACGAACCTTCTTCCAGCTTCCCAACATTTTCAGCGAGATTGTCACAAAGGAATCGCATTACTTTTGAACAGATATTCTTAGACCAGGGACTCTCGCAAAGCATTGTGCA
>CBFDBN010000553.1:0-2949 GCA_965603055.1 uncultured bacterium
TGGTATGATAAGCTGGAGGATGATTAGATTTTCACGCTAAGCCGCTAAGAACGCAATGATTATTTTGAAATATTCTTTGCGGCTTGGCGTCTTTGCGTGAGATATAATTATTAGAAGATAGCGACCATAAAGACTGCAGAAAAGTAACTTCAAAACCAGAAGAAAATTCGGATGAAAAGATTAATACGCATAATAATACTCTTGATTTTCTTAGTTTTCTTATTCAATTCACTACTCTATTCCCAACCAAAAGACATCATCAACATCGCCGATCGGCGAGAGTTGTTTGTTGATTATTATTTGATCGATAAGCTCGATGAAACTGAACTTCGTCTCCATGAGCCTCGGAGGGAAGAAATTGCATTGAAATTTGACAAATCCTGGGAAGGCGGATTTTCAGCTTATGTCACGGTTATCAAGGATGGTGATTTGTATCGAATGTATTACAGGGGACTGCCACGAACTCAGCAAGAAGGGGAGGATATTGCTGTCACCTGCTATGCGGAGTCCGGGGATGGAATCAATTGGACGAAACCGAATCTCAGTATTTTTGAGGTGATGGGAACACGTGAAAATAATGTGATCCTGGCAAATGCTTCCCCCTTTACGCACAATTTTTGTCCCTTTATCGATACCAAACCAGGTGTACCCAAAGCTGAACGATACAAAGCTATTGCAGGAAATGAAAAGATGGGCTTGATTGCCTTTGTTTCGGAAGATGGCATTCACTGGAAAAAATTGAGAGACGAACCCATTTTTCGGAACGGCATGTTCGATTCCCAGAATGTCGCTTTCTGGTCGGGGCATGAGCAGTGTTATGTTTGCTATTTCCGAACCTGGACAGGCGAAGGTTATTCAGGCTTCAGGACCATCAGTCGCACGACATCAAAAGATTTTCTCACCTGGATTGATCCAGTCGAAATGGATTTTGGCGACACACCGATGGAGCATCTGTACACGAATGCTACGCAGCCTTATTTTCGAGCGCCTCATATTTATATCTCAATGCCAAAACGATTTTTTCCAGAGAAAGCTGCATTCTCAGAAGAAATCGCCAAGGCTTTGGTCGAAAATCCCAGCTACAGAATCGCTTCCAGCGACGCCGTTTTGATGACATCACGGGGTGGGAATCGATATGATCGAACATTTATGAAAGCTTTCATTCGACCTGGCTCGACTCCGCAGGATTGGATCGCCAGGGATAATACGCCAGCGCTTGGCGTGGTGCAGGGAAATGAAGGAGAAATGTTCATCTATCGCATGTCCCACTATGCCCAGCCAACGGCTCACGTGACCCGCTATTCGCTTCGATTGGACGGATTTATCTCGGTTCATGCGCCATACAAGGGGGGAGAATTGGTCACCAAACCATTTACTTTCAAAGGAAATGAATTGGAAATCAATTTTGCCACTTCTGCTGCGGGCGGTATTCGAGTTGAAATTCAAACTGCCGATGGCGAGCCGATTCCTGGTTTTTCACTGGAAGATTGTCCCGAATTTATTGGGGATGAAATTGGGCATATTGTTCGATGGAATAATGGCACCGATGTCAGTCAGTTGGTGGGAGAAACAATTCGGCTGCGGTTTGTAATGAAGGATGCTGATTTGTATTCTTTCAGATTTAAGTAGATTTTGAAAATGAAAGAACTGATTTCATCGCTCTGAGCTATGGAATCAGTGACCGTTCTTTTGAAAGAGCGAAGCCGAAGGGATGATCTGTAATTACTTCACCTGGATAAATCCAGTTTAGATCAGGAGCAGAAATAAAAATGAAAAATGCAATTTTACATCAAACCGACCTGTTTCGACCACACAACGATCCTGATGATCATTTTGATTTAGCCGCTGTTTATGCGTTGGCTTACCAAAATCAAATCGATCTGAAGGGAATATTGATCGATTATCCGCCCGAACATAAAAACGGCGATCCAGACGTGATGTCAATCAGCCAGATGAATTTTATCACTGGACTGAATGTGCATTTTGCTGTTGGTTCGAGTCAGCCGTTGAAATTTCATTCGAAAGAAAAGTCTGTTGAAGCTGGCGCTAAATTTGTCGTTGATGTTTTAAGAAATTCCGAGATGCCAGTCGCTATAACGATTGTCGGCTCCAGTCGAGATATTGCCATCGCTGGAAAGAGAGAGCCAAAATTGTTCGCTGAAAAATGTGCTGCAATCTACCTGAATGCAGGAACAGGATCAAATGAAGCGATAGGGGAGAGGGAGCTGGAATACAACGTCGGTCTCGATCCCGAAGCTTATGCCAGCATCTTCCAATTACCCTGTCCTGTCTATTGGTTGCCCTGTTTCGGTGAATATTTGACGCCCACATCTGAACTGAAAACATTGGAATTTGGAACCTACTATAAATTCAAGCAGGATGAAATTTTCCCATTTTTATCAGAAAAAATTCAAAAATATTTTACCTTCATGCTGAACAAAAGCAACTGTCCCAACTGGCTGCGCTATCTCGACCAGCCAAAAGATGAGGAAGCGTTATTACTATTTTGCGAGATGTATCGAAATATGTGGAATACCGCTTCATTTTTTCATGCGATTGGAAAGGCTGTTACGAAAGATGGCGAAGTTGTTGATGTTGAGAATACAAAAAAAAATATCGTTTTTGGATTCGAACCGATCAAGGTAACATGCCAGGAAAACGGAGTAGCAAAATGGAAGATCGATCTAAATTCAAAAGACCGATTTCTCTTTCATGTGCTGGATATTGAGAATTATCAATCAGCCATGACAAAGGCGTTGAAGTCGTTGTTAGTGTCATTGCCATAAATTATGCTATACTTAAAACGGTCATAGATTAAACATTTTCAATAGATGTCATTCCTGCGAATGCAGGAATCTCCTAATTCCAGTAGAGGAGATTCCTGAACTCCGCTTCGTCAGGAATGACAGAAAAGTTCAATTTATGCCCGTGCGCAGTATAATTAAATAT
>CBFDBN010000554.1:0-2943 GCA_965603055.1 uncultured bacterium
TTCATTATGAATCCTTTTTAGTTTGAGTTCAAATTCATTAAGATAAGAAATTATTTACCGATTCCATCGCTCCGAGCGATGGAATCGGTAGCTTAACTTAATAAAAATTAAAGCTTGAATTGTCAATAAAATTGAAAACCAATTCCAGGTCTACTGACCACTCACTACTCACCAATAACTACTCACCAACTTACCACGCATAAGCCTCCGGAGCCTGACCCCCGGGTCCAGGCCAGATTTCATCCAGCTTTTTTAGATGCTCGTCAGACAGTTTCAACGCCAGTGCGCGCAAACTTCCGGTCAATTGCTCCATTGTTCTGGGCCCGATAATTGGAGATGTGATAGCCGGGTTTTGCAGCATCCATGCTAACGCGACATCAGCCGGTTTTTCATGTATTTCTTTGCAGAATGCTTCATAAGCTTCAACTTGATGACGATGTTTCTCCAGCGCCGACTGAACAAATTTGCCAGCCCGACGTCCGGCTTTGATTTTTTCTAAAACACCACCCAACAAACCGCCTGCCAATGGACTCCACGGAATAATTCCCACGCCGAATGCTTTGCAAACCGGGATCAGTTCCAATTCGATCATCCGTGATTTAAGATTGTAAAGACTTTGCTCGGAAACCAATCCCATGAAATTGCGTTGTGCTGCAATGCAATTGGCTTGCGCAATATTCCATGCGGCAAAGTTACTGCTTCCGATGTAGATTATTTTCCCCTCTCGAACCAGTTGTTCCATCGCCTGCCAGATTTCCTCCCAGGGTGTGTTTCGATCCACATGATGCATCTGGTACAGATCGATATGATCGGTCTGCATCCGCCGGAGACTTTCCTCACAGGCTCGTTTGATATGATAGGCGGATAGATGTTGTTCATTGGGGAACTCTCCCATCTTGCCAAAAACTTTGGTGGTTAACACAATCTTCTCCCGACGTCCCCCGCCCTGTGCCAGCCATTTTCCGATGATTTTTTCGGTAATTCCTTCACCGATTTTCCAGCCATAAACATTTGCGGTGTCAAAAAAGTTAAATCCCAGCTCAAGCGCCTTATCCATAATCGCGAAGCTATCTTTCTCATTTGTTTCTGGTCCAAAATTCATTGTTCCCAGGCAAAGTCGACTGACTTTTAACCCGGTGCGCCCTAAATTGACATATTCCACTTTTCCCTCCTTGGTGATAATTTTTTTGATAATACCCTGACTGATTTAGGAAAATTAAATTATGAAATTTCGTTTAAAAATAAAACCGATTTGTAAGGATTTAAGTTCCCTTATCAAAACTGAGCGACGGAATAATTGATTATTTTACTTGACATTTTTATGTTTAATGTTATATTAGTTGTCAGCAAATGATTTAAAAACTATTGGTGTTGATATATCCTGATCGCTTATTAGCCATTTCGGAATTTAACTTTCAAAGAAATTATTCATGGCGAAGCATAAGAAAAATCTTAAACTAAACATCCTTTTTGAAGACGAGAATTTGATCGCGGTGGATAAGCCACCTCAACTGCTGGTTATTCCCGACCGCTGGGATCCCAATAAACCATCGCTTACATCGATTTTACAAGACCGACATCCCGGCGAAAAAATGTATGTCGTCCATCGACCCGGCAAAGATACCAGTGGGATTGTCCTGTTTGCCAGAACAGCAGCAGCGCATAAACATCTCAATCAGCAGATGGAGCAGCGGCAGTTGACAAAGATATATCATGCTATTGTCAAAGGAGAAGTCAGGGAGGATGGTACTATTGAACTCAATATTGATGCCGATCGTGGTAGAAAAGGAAGCGTCACGATCCATCGAAAAGGCAAGGAATCGGTTACGGATTATCAGGTTCTCGAACGATTCAAAGGATTCAGTTATTTAAAAATAATTCCCCGGACGGCAAGAATCCACCAGGTTCGGGTACACTTGCAGGCAATTGGGCATCCCCTGGCAATCGATCCCCTTTATGGTGATAATGAACCAATTTATTTATCAAAGCTGAAACGTAATTATCGATTTAAGCCAGACCAGGAAGAGCGACCGTTGATCGATCGGCTTACTTTACATGTAGCAGAAATTCTTTTCACTCATCCATTAACCAATCAACAGATCAGTATGTCGGTTGAACTTCCCAGGGATATGCGGGTGTTGTTAAATGTGTTGACAAAATACCGGGCTTTATCAAAAAAAAATTTTTGGAGTAATGGAGTGTTGGAATAATAGAATTAAATACGAATGTTAATATCCCTATTCCATCCTTCCAATGTTCCTTTTTTTCCAGCGAAGTCTGTAAAAAATCTTACATTTGCCTATAATCTGCATAAATTTTCAGTATGGAGGGAACATATTTATCGGTTTCCTCGCGCAGAATTCCCTTTGCTCGTCCATTTCGCAGCCAGATCTCGGCTCGTCTCATTCCACCATTATAGGCTGCAAGTCCGCCGTCTATATTGTAAGCTTCGATCAATGTTGATAAATATCGACATCCCAGGCGAATATTAAGGATCGGATCAAATAGAATATCTTCTATCCTTCTAAATTCTAAACTATCTTCTTTCGCCAGGTGGCTTCCAGTCGATGGCATGATTTGCATCAATCCAATCGCATTTGCGTGTGACACTATTTCTGGATCCCAGGTTTTCGCTGATTCATGAGTAATTGTGGCACAGATCAATTCAATATCAAGATTACAGTGTCTTTTGGTCATTTGATAGATTTCGTTAGCAATCTTGATTTTTAATGGGGAATCCATCCCAGGATTAAATTGGTCGATAATTATGATGATTTTTTTTATGCTATTAATTCGTTCCCATTCAATTTGGGAAATTCTCTTAATCAATAACAAATTTCTGTGCAAATCATCAAGTTGCTTTTGCTGTTGCTTATTTATTTTGGGTTGATAATAATTAAAGTTTAAAATAATTATACAACAGAGAAACATAAGACATATTTG
>CBFDBN010000555.1:0-2941 GCA_965603055.1 uncultured bacterium
ACGCGGCATCGACCAGATATTCTGGGAACGATCTGGCAAGTGCCACAGGGATTATCGACAACAAGGAAATAAACCGTTTCTTAGAAAAAATCAAATCAGGTATTTAAAAAGCATTTTAGCCATTATGGAGAAAAATTTGAATCATTCTTTCGCCGTCATCTTCGACATGGACGGCGTAATTGTGGATAGCAATCCAACTCACACGATTGCCCTGCGGAAATTCTGTGAGATGCACGGACATTATCTGACAGATGAAGAATTGAAAGCAAAAGTTTACGGCAGGGCAAACAAAGATTGGCTGCCCGATATATTCGGCGATCATATAGCGCCAGCAGCATACAAAAAACTTGCCGATGAAAAAGAAGCCTTATTCAGAAAGTTATTTGAGCCAATTATCCAGCCTGTTAAAGGATTGATTCAGTTCCTTGAAATTTTAGAACAAAATAATATTACCCGGGCTGTGGCATCTTCAGCTCCACCAGAGAATGTGGATTTTACGCTTGATAAAACGGCTACTAAAAAGTATTTTAATATCGTGCTCAATGAAACATCTTTCAGCAAAGGCAAACCTGATCCAGAAATCTATTTGAAAACCGCCTCGTTGTTGAATATTTCTCCTGGGAAATGCGTTGTTTTTGAGGATTCCATTGCTGGCGTTGAAGCTGCGAGAAAAGCGGAATGTAAGGTCATTGGAGTGACGACAACACATGCCAGGGAAGAGTTTGTTGGTACAGATTGGGTGATTGATGATTTTAACGATTTGGAACTGCAGCAATTAATAAAGTTGTATCGCCTAAAAAAAATGAAATAAAATTGTGTCCGCAGTGGGGACACAAATAAAGTCTGTTTTTTTGAAGGATATTATGGAAAAATTTTTCATTAATTTGGGTCAAAAACTCGGCACGACTGTAAATAAAGGCAAATGGTATTATAAATCGCTTTTCGGCAGTGAAAAAGAGGCGATCGAAGCGGAATATGTCATGGGACAAGCGCTCGCTGCTAATATCAGTCGGGAAATACAGATTTATAAAGACCCATCTTTTCAAAATTTAATTGATGGGATCGGTGAAAAATTAATTCAAAAGGTTGTAAATAAACAGCGAAAATTTAAATTTACTGTTGTCTTAACAAAAGATATAAATGCGTTTGCTTTGCCAGGCGGATTTATTTTTATAACCAATGCCCTGTTGAATAAAGTTAAGCTAAATGAAAATGAAATTGCTTATGTCCTGGCGCATGAAATTATGCACGTCGTCCTCAAGCATCCTATCAACCGAATTTTAGCTGATTATTCAACCCAGGTTATTTCCAACATTGTTGTAAAAGGCGGGACATTGGGAGTATTAGCCAAACAACTTCTAACCAGTCTGCTCAGAAGCAGCTATTCCCAGGACAATGAGTTTGAAGCAGATAATTATGCGGTTCGATTGATGAAAAGTGCGGGATTTGACCCCAATGCTGCCAAAACGTTTTTAATAAGATTAAAACCAGACTCTAATAAGGATATCCCAATTTATCATTACTTTTTATCACATCCCCCCATGAACGAGCGAATTGATAAGATTGAACCCCTTATAAAACAGAAAATAAAAAAATCATAACTTATCTTCTATTGCCCCCTGATCTTCGATCATGACTATTTCTTCTGTCTTTGCATTTTACAGTAAATTTGTGTGTCATCTCTTTAGCGACAGCAAGAGTTAAGTACTTAGCTTTCACGTGACCACCATTATTTGGCGGCGATTCATTGACAAGAGTTGCCCAGGCTTGATTCAAGCATAGGTCAAGTACGAGATTGGTGTTATAAAGATTACCGATTCTATCATAACACAAATAATTTTTAGCGCCCTGTTTCACCGATTCGAAGAAAAGTTCCAATTCACAGTTATTAGCTAAATCAATGACATCGTTCGCAGCTATCAAGCTGTTTTCAGAACACAACTTAAGAAAACTCTTATGAAGTCTTAGTGTCAGGTCCTTTGACCGGCGATCACAATGTTTTCGCCGATCATTCCCATTTCTTCGATCATCTCCAACACGTCTCTCAGGGGGTACTAAAAAATCAATTCCAAATTTTGCAAATAACTTTTTATACCCATCAGTTAAATCTTTAGTAAAATCTACAAACTGATACTGTTCCAATCCCGGCGAAATCTTATCCAAATTCACTTCCCTATTGAAAATTAATGGTATGATTTCGGCAGTTGGATTGAATTTTTCAAATATGGAAATTTCCCGGGGCATCCACCTGGAAGCTGAAGTATGCTCTGTTACGACTACCAATAATTTATCACAACTAAAAAGGGCATCATCAATAATTTGTTTAGATTGCTTGCCTGATTCCAGGTCGATGAAACTTGTCCATGTTTTAATGTGATAAGAGTTAAACAGATGAATAAGGAATGTTGCCTGTGATATATCTTTGCAAGAATGAGAAATGAAAATATGCGTCACCATAACCACCCCAACCTCACTTTTTTTGATTAAATCAAAAGCAAAATTTGTACCATTTATTAAATAAAAATTTTTGCACTTAAATAGAAACTCACCTTTGATCATGTTTTGTTTTTTATAAATATAATTTATTTTGTTATCATAAGTCTTTTTTTATTAATATGATTAAACTTTAAGAAAAATAGCTAAGTTTTAAAATTAAAGGAGAGATTTTTGTTTATGGGTAAGATTTAATCACCGGGTGAGCGGAAATTGGTCAGTATATAACAGGAATTTTGGAAATGAACATTGTTATTAAAAAATGGCTTTATTGAAATTCTGACTATTGAACGACAAATCTTGAATATTGAATGATGAATAAAGATTTGAATTTTCTAATTTCAAATTTGAGCCAAAATAAAAAACCAGGGGAGATAAATTTAATTTTATCTTTTTGAAAACGGGAAATGATGAACGATTCGTTATTTAATTAATTCTCCCCTGGAAA
>CBFDBN010000556.1:0-2927 GCA_965603055.1 uncultured bacterium
TACGAAGAAATCAATGGATAAATCATGGAAAACAAAAAATTTATTTTCCCAGAATACAAAAAACGAAACATCAAACAATACAGCAAAATCATTGCAACGGCCGCTTATTTCCCTGACAGGGTAGTGACCAATCAGGATATAATTGATGCAAACCAACTCCCAGTGACCGATGTCGTCATCCGAAAAACATTGGGTGTAGAAAAACGACGGATTGCGGAGGAAAGTGTGGCAGATTCTGATCTGTTGGTAAAAGCAGCGGAAAAATGTCTGGAAAAAGCAAAAATCAAATCCGAGCAGTTATCCAAATTATTGGTGACCAAATTCCTGGGCGACCGTATATTGCCAATGACCGCTTCGATGGTGCAAAGAAAATTAAATTCCCAGGTCGCATTTCATGCTGTTGATATTGAAGGCGGGATCAATTCATTTTTACATGCCATCGATCTGGCAACAAGGTACATCAGCACAACCAAAGAGCAAGAACAATACATTTTAATTTTATCGGGTGGCATTCACGTCGCCCCAATCAGCAAGACCGATCCACGGTTAGCTTTTTTGTTTGGCGATGGGGCTGCAGCGCTTTTGCTGGCGGTTGCAAATGAGCCCCATTTTATGGCTTCGTACATTTACACCAATTATGAATTTTATGAATCCGCAGGCTCCCGAATGTTGAAAATGGATGAGTGGGTTTCTGATAAGATTTATGAAAAAGGTGATTACGAGTTGCTGTACAATCTTTATCGAATGGATAACTGGAAAGATTCTGTAGATTTCTACTTGCAGGCAGCAGAAGTGACGATGCATAATCTCCTGAAAGAAAGTGGCCTTACGATGGATGATATTGACTTGGTATTGGTTACAGAAAATAATAAAAAAATCAGGGACTTGACGCTGGAGAAACTGGATGTTCCCGAGGAGAAAAGCTTGTCCGTTATTCATGAGTATGGCAACACCATGTCCGCAATGCTGCCCCTTCTGCTGGATAAAGGATTTCTTGACAATCGATTGAAACAGGGGATGAACATCATGCTCATTTCCCATGGCGAAGGCGCCAGTGGTGGAGGAATGATTTATCGGGTTTGAAAAATTGATAAAAATTAGAGATCATATCACAAACCAGATTTTTAAGAAAAACCGGAGTTGTTAAATTTCAAAATTTGGGAGAATAGTGAACCATGGAAATTGACAAAAATGATTTAGTCTACATTACGGCAAAAAAAATGATCAGCGATTATTTGAGATTAAAAGATGATGAGCTTCAGCCAGATTCCCACATCGTTGATGACATCGGCGCCGATTCACTGGCGATTGTGGAGTTGGGATTTCAGTTGTCGGAAAAATTTGGTGTACCGCTGGTGGATACCAGTGATGATAAGCTGGTTTTTAAAAATCTTGTGAAATATATCAAGGAAAACTCCAAAACTCAAATCCCAAATAGCAAATAACTTTCAAATCCCAATTACAAAATTCCAAAACGAGCCAGTTTCCATTTTTTTTGATTCTGCAGCTTTTTCAAGTTTGAGATTTGTACTTTGAAGTTTTGAATTTATTTGTCATTTGAGTTTTTTTAATTTGTGATTTGCAACGTTAAAAGGAGCACTATGTTATCCAAATTAAAATATAATGAAGCCAGTCCATTAAACATAAATAGATATGCCAAAATTTTATCAACCAGCGTGGTTGTGCCAGATAAAGTTGTCACTAATGATGATATTATAAACCGATACGATTTGATTGCCACAGATCGGGCGGTGCAATACGCAATCGGGATCAAAGAGCGACGCTGGGTCGATGAAAATACAGTGGTTTCTGATCTGTTGTGCCAGGCTGCCAAACAATGCCTCAAACATGCAGAGCTCGATCCTGAAAAACTGGATCGGGTGATCTACACCAAGCTGATGGGCGATCAAATTGTCCCTGCTACCAGTATTGCGGTATTGAAAAAATTGGGCATCAAAAGAGGCATTCCCGCCTTTGATATTCTGGCAGCATGCAGCGGCTTCGCTCACCTGATCGACATGGCGATCCGCTACATTGACTCGGGCGATGATTACGTGCTCATTCTCGGCGGCGATGTCTCAAGCCGATTGGCAGATGCCAGAAATAAAAAAGACACCCGAACGATTTTTTTACAAGGCGATGCTGTCGTTGGGATGCTGCTCGGCGTTTCCGAAGTCCAGCACTTTCTGGCGTCCTATCTTTATACCGATAATACCTATTTTGATTATTCATACATCCCGTTCGGCACTGAGCTATTAAATAAAACCAAAACTTTTGATAACGAAATGTTCAATATGCAAATGCCCGATGGCATGGTCCTTCACCAATCCGTGATCGATTCATGTGAATTGGTGACAGACAAACTGCTCGCCCAAACTGACCTGACCCTCGATGACATCGATGCTTTCGTCACCTGCGACCAAACCACCATGACCTGGGAAGCCCAGTTGCAACAAATCAAAGTTCCCAAAGAAAAAAGCACCAGTCTGTTTCATAAATATGGTAACACAGTAGCTGCCATGAGCCTGATTAATTTGCATGAAATGATTGAGTCAGGCAAACTAGAAAGAGGCATGAATGTGATATTTATGGCGCACGGTGCAGGAGCGAGTGGGGGTGGATTTGTCTTCAGGTATTGAGAGAATTTGAATTATACAATATGAATTTTTATGGTTAAGATATTAATTCCAAATTATTAAAGAATTGTCAGCCATAAGATTAGAAGAAAGCAAATAGAATCCCCAAAATTGCACCATTCAGTTCAATCCAGAAGATGAACCTCCATTTACACTCATAGTCAAATAAATCTTTCATCATGGTAATAATTCTGAACATGCCTGCGGGAACGAGCAATGGTTAATTGATCTAACAATTTGAAGAAAACAGAACTCAAGCTTTCTAATAATGTTTTGATATCTCTCTTGTTA
>CBFDBN010000557.1:0-2912 GCA_965603055.1 uncultured bacterium
CGGTGCTGATGTGGTCATTCCCAAATCCTGGGGACCCTTGGTTCACACCCAGGATGACAAAGAGGGTATCGCATTGATCGACAAATATCCCGACTGGGTCTGTAATGAACGACGTATGGATTTAACTAACAAACATTCACTGTACATGCATCCGCTGCCCGCCGATCGGGGCAAAGAGGTCACGCCAGGTGTGATTGATGGACCGCATTCAGTTGTCTATCAGGAAGCTGAGAATCGGTTGCATGTGGAGAAATCTTTGTTGGCATTGATTATGTAACGCAAACAGCCTGTTTGCGATTTTATGAAACCGAAATCCTCCCAAAGGTTCGCAACCTTCGGAAGGGTTGAAATAAAATTGCTTTTGGCAAAATAATTAAATGCAAAATCATTTTTCGCTTTTTAATCATTTTGCCACAAAATTATTTTGCCAGAATTAAAGCATTTTCAAATGAAATAATCGCTAAAAAATGGAATCATATTGCTACAAATGCTTCGATTGCAAAGCAAAATTTCCAATCGAAGTAATCGAACCACTTTTTCAATATCTCTGTCCCAAATGCGGCAAGGTTGAAGCGAATCAGCCATTAAAGGGCGTGCTTTTAATCGAATATGATTATTCAAGTTTGAAAAAGAAGCTCACTAAACAGGATTTCTTACATCTTCCAGCGGGACAATTTTGGCAATATCCGCAGCTTCTGCCTTTGAAATATCACAAGCAGGGCGATCAAATTTGCTTTGAAAAAATTGCGCCTACATTATTGGGAAGAATTGGCTTAACAGATCATCCTGTTTTAGAATATAAATTTGAAGAAAAAAACATCTATTTTTTTGATGACACCCGAAATCCGACCTTATCGTACAAAGATCGGGCATCGAGCTTGGTGGCACTGAAAGCGTTGCAATTAGGGATTTCAGATATTTCGACAGCGTCGACGGGAAATGCGGCGTCGTCACTGGCGGGAATTTGTGCTCGACTCGGATTGAATGCGCACATTTTCGTGCCAGCTAATATTCCAGAAGAAAAATTGACTCAAATTCAATCGTTCGGCGCTTCGGTTTACATTGTAGATGGAAATTACGATCAGGCATTTGATTTATGCGTCGAAATTTCAAAGGCAAAAAACTGGTACAATCGAAATACGGCTTTTAATCCCCTGACTATTGAAGGCAAGAAATCCGCTGCTTATGATTTATTTATTTCAATGAAGGGAGATTTGCCCGATTATATTTTTGTCCCTGTTGGCGATGGCGTCATTATCTCAGGAATTTATAAAGGATTTTGGGAATTGCTGCAACTGGGCTGGATCGAAAACATACCCAGGTTAATCGCTGTACAAGCTGAAGGTAGTGATGCTTTAGTTCAATATTTGGAGATAAAGAAATTTGAATATAAATTCCCGAAAACTATTGCAGATAGTATCAGCGCAGGCGCCCCAAGAAATCTATACATGGCAGCTCATGCGGTGAAAGAGAGTGGGGGAGAGGCGCTTGTCGTTTCGGATCAAAAAATTTTAAATGCCCAAAAAAAGTTAGCCCAACAGAGTGGATTACTGGTTGAGCCTGCCGCAGCCGCCAGTTTTGCGGGATATTTGAAATTCAAAGAAAAAATTTTAGATAAACATAAAGTTTTGATCATGCTGACAGGTAATGGACTGAAAGATGTTGGGGCTTTGAAAAAGTGGAATGCAAAAATTGATTCGCATAATCCAGAGCAATGGAGAGCGATACTTTTAAGATAATCTCCAACAGATAGAAACAACCCAACAGATAAAAGCCCAAAAATATATCCGTTGGGTTGTTTCCATCCGTTAGCTAGAAAATTAGCATCTTTTTCAAGCTCAATTGATCGATTATAAGGCCGATTTATGAACATGAATCCCAAAGACTTCCGTGTTGATGCAAGTGAAAAACTACGAGGACAGACACGCTACATTGCTGATGAAAAAATTCCTGGTTTGTGGTATGGTGGAACTGTTCGCAGTCCGCATCCTCGGGCTCGAATCTTGAAAATTCATTTTAATCCGCAATTTGATTGGGATACTGTAACTGTCGTCACTTCAAAGGATATTCCAAATAATTACGTTGCCATGCTGGAAAACGATATGCCGTTTCTGGCTGAAGAGATCGTCAATTATGTTGGTGAGCCAGTGGTTTTGATTGCAGCTCCCGACAAGGATTTGCTCCGCCAGGCAATCGAGAATGTGAATACTGATTACGAACCATTGCCTCATGTTTTTGATATGCTGCAATCCGAAGCCAGCAAGGTAAAAATATTCGGCGAAAATAATCTGTTTAAAGAAATTTTAATAGAGAAGGGCGATCTTCAAACTGCCGAACAACAGGCTTTCAAGGAAATAGAGATCGAAACTCGCACTGGATTTCAGGAACATTTGTATCTTGAACCACAAGGTATAGTTGCAATTCCTGAACAGGATCGGGTAATCATTCGAGGCTCGATGCAGTGTCCCTATTATATCAAAGGTGCGCTGGACAAAATGTTCGATGACAAAACGCATGTCACTGTCATACAAGCTCCCACTGGCGGCGCATTTGGCGGCAAAGAAGATTATCCATCATTGATTGCGGGACATGCGGCATTGTTAGCTGTTAAATCAGGACAGCCAATCGCCATGTTTTTCAATCGGGAAGAAGATGTCAAATTTACCACTAAGCGACATCCATCGTATCAGCAAAGTCAGGCTTATATTGATGAAAATGGCAAGCTGTCGGGATTAGACTTGAAAATTTATCTGGATGGCGGGGCTTATTGTACGCTTTCACAAGTCGTACTGGCACGGGCAGCGCTTACGGCAACAGGGTGTTATTATGTACCGAACGTTCGGATTCTTGCCAAAGCCGTTGCCACCAATACGGTTCCCAGCGGGGCATTTCGGGGCTTCGGCGGTCCTCAG
>CBFDBN010000558.1:0-2898 GCA_965603055.1 uncultured bacterium
TGATCAATTGCCACGCATTATTGGGATGAACATTATCATCCACCATCCCGTGCATGATCAACAGTTTGTTTCTTTCCTTGAGATTTTTCACAAATTTCATCGCCGAGCCATTGTCATAACCTTCTTCGTTATCCTGTGGCAGACTCATATATCTTTCGGTATAGATGCTGTCATAATTTCGCCAATCCGTTACACCTGCCCGATCCACTGCTACAGTAAAAACATCGGGATGCTTCACGATTCCCATCGCTGCCATGTAGCCGCCATAAGAATGCCCGACAATACCGATTCGTTCAGCGTCCACGTAAGGTCGTGTCATCAAATACCTGATGCCATCAGCCTGATCGCCAATATCGACATCGCCCAATTTTTTATACGCCGCAGCTTTAAATGCCTTGCCTCTACCCGAGGTTCCTCGATTGTCGATCTGGGCTACCATATAGCCTCTCTCACAATAACGGTGACCGTTCTGGTATCGGTTCGAAACCGCCCGTGAATCGGGACCGCCATAGACACTGAGAATGAGTGGATATTTTTGGAATGGATCAAAATCTTTAGGCTTGTGCAGAACGCCGTAAAGAATCGTCTTCCCATCTTCGGCTTTGAAAGAAAACAACTCAGAAAGATGTTTTTCAGGTTTTTCGTTCTGGGCAAGAACTTTGACACGTTCGCCTTCATTGCTAAAAAGCGCTGTCGATGGAGGCGTATTAATATCTTCGTATTGCGCTGTAAAATATTTTCCATCAGGAGAAAGGTTAAATCGGCTGTAATTCATCGACAGCGAGGTTAATCGCTTTTGCCCTTTGCCATTCAGTTTAACACGGTGCAACTGCTCGCATAGTGGATTTTTATCACTGTAGGCACCATAATATAAATAGCCATTCTCTTCATCCACCTTGTAAATTCTGGTGGCTGGATATTCACCTTTTGTGAGCGTATTGATCAATGAACCATCGAGATGCCGCAGCTCGTACTGTCGAAACATGGTTTTCTCAGTTTCCCAGGTGAATCGTTTGCCATCTTCAAGAAATTCCATAGCTGGTGAATTTTCCTGCCAGCTCTCCTGGGTTTCGGTAACGACAATACGTGTCTTAGCTGTTTCAAGATCAAGCGCCATCACGTCCAGTCGATGCTGATGTCGATCAGTCTTATTGAACAAAAGCTCTTTTCCGTCTGGCGTGAATCGCATATTATAAATATATTGGTCCTGCTCGTTTTGTCCCACGTCCACCGGCGTTCTCTTTTTGGTTTCAAGATCATAAATCTCCAGCCAAACGATTGGATTGGGCGCTCCTGCCTTGATGTATCCCTCGGTCAACAATTTCGTATTCACCTCAGTCAAATCGCCAGTAAGATAGAAATCCTGGACCGGTCGTTCATCGAACACATAGTAAACCAGTTTTCTGGAATCAGGCGACCACCATATACCGTGCCGTTCGTTTAGCTCTTCACCATACGTCCAGTTGGCTGTACCATAACGAAATTTCCGATGTCCCTCAGTGGTGACTTGAACCGATTCGCCTGTTCCATCATTTTCCAGAACCACGTTCCAATCCTTACAAACGGAAAACCACTTTTCGTCAGGGGAGATTTCTGTTAAAAATTGATGTCCCCTGCCAGGTCGAGGAACATCACGATTTCCCATTTTTACGGTTCTGGCAAATCTTCTCATGCGATCCCTGCTGGGACGTTCTTCTTTAGATTCACCGATTTCTTTCAGCTCATAAGTTTGTAAATCGCATTGCCAGCGCTTTCCTTCTGTGACATATTCGAGAAACTTGCCATCTTCACTCCATTTGATATTTGAGATAGCTCCTTTTCTTGCAGCGCCACGAAACTGGGGCATTTGGTATTGTTTGACAGAAGATTCATTGGTCGGTTGATTGTTGGAATTGAAACCGAACAATGTCCAGATCAGGCAAAATCCCAGAAGCAGGATTAAATTTCTACGCATTAATATCCTCCAATTTTAAATAAAAAAAACAAAATGATAATTAAGAGCGGAGTGTGGTGCCTTTATGCACCGCATAATGAATTGCATAAAGGCAATTCACTCCCGTTAAATTAATTTTCAGCCTTCAGTATTTTAAATTCTTTCTCAAAATCACCAGCAATGGTCGAAAGCTTTATTTTGTATTTTCCAGGCTCAACAAAATCAGGCTGACTTTCTTCCTCTGTCTTTTCTTTTTCTGGTGCTTCTTTCTTCAAATCCCACTCGACAAATTGAAGCCCGGCATCCACCGAAGCTTCTAATTCTTTCACAACTTCATCAGATTCATTGAGAACGACCAATTTTACATCCTGGGTTGTTTTTAAGAAATAGGCTATTTTTGCAACAGGAGCCGCTGCACGGGACCAGCCCCTTCTTCTCCGAGGTAAACTTACATCATCGACATCGTAGAGGAAGACTCCTTTAGCCAAATTTTCCCCGGTTAACTTTTGAATGTATCGAACATCCATCGCCCACACGCCCCTGCCGTGAGTCGCAGCAATCAGGATATCTTCACGGGGATGAATGACCATATCATGAACAAAAGTCGATGGAAAATCCTTTGAAAGGACATTCCACGATTTGCCTCCATTTATTGAAATATAAGCCCCGATATCTGTTCCGACATACAGCACATTTTTATTCTTGGGATCTTCCCTGACAACATTGATTGGTCCACAGGGAATGTTGTTCGAAATATCTTCCCAGGTTTTTCCGTAGTCGGTTGATTTCCACAGGTAGGCTGCAAAGTCATCATCCCGCTTGCCGTTCTGAGCCATGTACACTGTTCCTTCATCAAAAGCAGAAGCTGTCAACCGGGAAATCCATCGAACTGGCAGACCTTTTGAAATTTCTTTCCAATTGGTTCCGCTATCTTTGGTAATCCATGCTCTACCATCATCAGTTCC
>CBFDBN010000559.1:0-2889 GCA_965603055.1 uncultured bacterium
GATTTTGTGTTATTCAATATTTATTTTCCCAACGGCAAGGGATCGAAAGAGCGATTGCAGTACAAGATGGATTTTTATGATGCATTTCTCGAATATGCTGACAAATTAAAAGATGCAGGCAGAAAAATTGTGGTGACCGGCGATGTCAATACGGCTCATAAAGAGATCGACCTGGCTCGTCCCAAACAAAACGAAAAAGTATCAGGATTCCTTCCCGAAGAGCGAGCCTGGATCGATAAGTTTTTAAGTCATGGTTATTTGGATACTTTCCGAATGTTCAATCACCAACCAGATCAGTATACGTGGTGGGATATGAAATCCCGGGCAAGAGACAGGAATATCGGTTGGAGGATTGATTATTTTTATGTGAGTGAAAATTTTAAGGACAGTGTGAAAGCAGCTTATATTCTTTCTGACATTATGGGATCAGATCATTGCCCGATTGGGATTGATATTGTTGTTTAATTTTAAACAGATAATTCAACCGCAGAGAACGCTGAGATCGCAGAGGAAGCGCAGAGTTTTTTTATAATTGTTTTCAAATAAAATATCCGTATTTTGATATTTGAATAACTTTATACTCAAATTAAATTTTCACCTCTTTTTTTCTCTGCGACACCCTGCGATCTTTGCGGTTAGCTGGTCTTAGGTTGACGCCACTGGCCCATGGGGGATTTAAACACTTCTAACTTCAGAATTTTAAATTCGATATTCGATATTCGTTTTTTTATTTTCAGGAGTCAATTATGTCTAAGGAAGATAAAGCACAACGAGTAAATGAATTAAGAAATTTACTTATCCCTTTTTGTACAAAGCATCTCAATGAGGAATTGACGGGCTATGTGATGAACCTGCTTGAACGATTGGGTCGCAAACGAGTCATTTCAATAACCCGGGGCAAGCCAGAAATCTGGGCAGCAGCGATTGTTTATGTTATTGCTCGTTTGAATTTTCTGTTTGATAAAGAAAATCCATACTGTTTGACCCCGAATACAATAGCGGATTTTTTTGAAGCGAGTAAATCAACAGTCAGTCAAAAAGCAACCCTGGTTGAAAAAGCCTGTAACATTTCATTGGGCGAAAAAGGTCTTTGCAGCGAAGAAATTTCTGAAATGTTTGAATTTGTTGAAACACCGGAAGGATTTATTTTGCCTAAGAAATGGTTCAAAGACAGAATAACTGAAGTTACTTTTATGGATGAGGAAGAATCCAGAGAATTTGAAGCCCAATTAGCTGAACAAAAAAGGCAAGAGGAATTGGAAGAACGAAAAAGGAGGGAACAACTTGAGGAGCTGAGGCGACAGAAAAAGGCTGAAGAGCGAAAGAAAAAGTTCAAAGATCAAGAAGATTTGTTTGGATAGACAGGATTTTCTATCTCTGAATTAGATGAAAGTCGTGTTGAAATTTAACTGAGATAAAATACTGTTCTACATCGCCACATAGTCAAATTTGAAGAATAAGCGGAGTGCGGTGCCTTTATGCACCGTCCCGATACATCGGAACAGTCCATAAAGGGACTGCACTCCAGTCTGCAATAAAATTAGGCATTGGTGACATAATCTGATTAAGCAATAATATTTAGATAGCTAATAATAGCCAATGCCGCTGTATCCCACCCAATGACGGATATTATTTGGCGCTGTTGTTCCAATGCCGATTTCCAGTGGAAGCTTACCCAGGCTGTAACTGGTATCGTAACGCAAAAAATAACCATCGAGCGGCGAATGATTCAGTTTTTCCATCAAAATTCTAACAGTATTTAATCCATAAGGAATCGAAAACCGGCCACACCAGCGAATCTTGTATTCCTTCAAATCATTTTCTCCCCAGACTCGATGACAGAAGTCCTGCAGCTTTTCAGCCGTTAATTTGCCAGCCAGGTTTTTCATAATCAAGCTGCTATCCTGTTGAGTCGCCTTCAGATAGCCGGTTTCATCAACGCCGAACGGGGCAAGATTTCTGCCGCCCCAGTCCTGGTCCCCGTAATGATCGCCATCGTTGGAACAGATGAAGGCAATATCTTCACCTAATTTCCAATTATGTTGCTGAATTATCTTTGCCAATGCATCTGCTAAATCCTGGGAGAGTTTTTCGATTCGCTGCCAATTCATATAGGGTACTAAAATCGAGACAATTTCGGCATCTCGGCGATAATGCTGGATGAATGGCACAATTCCCTCGACCGAATGTTCTTCGGATTGCCAATCGTTATTTATCACATAATCCTCTTTCGGTAACAGATTAATGATTTCCTCTCGAAGCTCTGTAACTTTTACATGAGCATAAGGCGCTTGCCAGTAATCGAAACTGTCGAAAATAAGAGAATCCTGAACGCCCCAGTTCGCTGCTTTATGAGCGACTCCGAATATCACGTATCGTTTAGCATTCATATTCTGGAACAAATGCACATAAACTCTACCCGCCAGGAGATGATCGTCGTGGGGACAGATGCCGGCGATCCATTTTCTGTTTTGGAATTTTTTTCGATTTTTTTCCAGCGCCAACTGTTCTAATTTTTCTGAAAGCTCGATGACTGCCTGGATTTGTTCTTTATTGAATGAGAATCCGACAGTGTCTTTTAAGGCTCGAATTCGTGCATTGGTTAGCTTTGATGATACTTCAGGAGCTTCTTTTTTACAGATAAAAAAAATTAAACCAATTAAGCTGAAAAAAACAAGTTTGACTAACTTTCTTTTCAAAGCAAATCCTCCCAATTATTTCATTATCAAATTACCTGATTGCGGGTGCAAATCCGAAAAGTTGGTATTTTGGTGAATGTAACATCATTATTGCAAAACTGCTGAAGCAGTTACTTTTTTTATTAACAATTTAACACCACAATAAATTGTGGTGTTTATTCAATATTTTTTGAATTAACACCATGATTCA